>CALGAJ010000033.1 GCA_937951975.1 uncultured Desulfotignum sp. | reverse complement strand
GGTGCCGCCACCGCCTTGAGCAGGGTGGCCACCGTGCCGTTTTTCCGGGGACTTCCGTTGAGAATCAGTGTTTTCATTGTCCATGCCTTTCTTGAAGCAGTATCATATATTGAACAGTGGTTTTTCAGAGGGCCGGGATTAATCCTTCCGGGTGGCTCTCTGGTATATGACGCCGCCATGACCATCAGACACTTTTTTCAGGCGCCAGTACTGGTCTCGGATCTCTTTCAGCCGCTGTTTGACATCTTCAACCGCCGTGGTGGTGGCATCGAGAAAATAATCGGTTTCTGAAATTTCGAACCGGATCTGTTTTTTGATTTTTTTCAGATCCGGTGCAGCGATTCCGTCCCGGGCCAGGGGGGCGATGATGGTTTCAATGTCCTGCAAAAAAGTTTTAAAGGTGTCCATACCGATGAGGATCACGTTCAGGGGAGATGCCAGATCATCGGCAAAACAGCCGGCAAGCTGGCTGGTGGCCTCCAGCTCTTTTTGACGGATCGCTTTGGTGAGGTTGTGGGCGATTCCCTGATAGGAAACCGGTTTGCCGGTGTTGTCTCTCAGGGAGATGGCATTGAGGCCGATTTCAATTTTTTCCCCGTTCAGGTTCTGGATCAGCATCCGGTATTTGGTGGTTTCTCCTTTTTCCCGGAGCTCCCTGACCAGGGCTCTGCCGGCCTCAGGGTCCACCGTGAAATCTGAGATGTTTTTCCGGCGGGCCTCTTCGATGCCGCCCAGTCCCAGGAGTCTGATGCCCGACGGGTTGATATCCAGAAACCGGCCGTCCGGCGTGAGAATATAGATCATGTCCCGGGAAAGTTCGAATATCCGCCGGAATTTCTGCTCACTGGCCCTGAGTTCGTCCAGGGCCTGTTTTTTTTCCGTGATATCCTCGATGATATGGTTCACCCGTCTGACCCTGCCGGATTTCATGTACTCGACACGGCCGTAATCCAGAACCCATTTGACCTGGCCCCTCTGGGTAACGATCCGGTAGGTGATTTCCGAGGCGCCCTTTTCAAACAGGCCGATATAATGGGCCAGCACTTTTTTTCTGTCAAGGTTGTGAATGAAGTCGAATACACTGATTTTTTTGTGCAGGATGTAAGAGGCCGGTACCTCATAAAAGGACAGGGCCGAGGAGTTGATCTCCACAAGATGGTCATCGAAAAACTGGAAATCATCGATACGGTTCCGGTCAAAATCGTCGAGGTATGAAAACGAGAGCACCAGGTCCCGCATATGATCGAGAATACTTCTCAGCCGTGTATGAAGCCGTTGAATTTCAAGCTGTTCTTTTTTTCTCTGGGTGATGTCCCGGATATACCTGTCATCCATGAATGTGCCGGCGTCGATCACGCCCACGAGGTGCTGTTGTAGATCCACCACCGGAAGGGCCAGCAGCTTGTGATGGGTCAGAAGATCGTAAGCCTGCATGACGGTTGCATCCTGCGGGACCGTGATCAGCTGTTTGATCATGACGTCGGAGATCCGCTGTTCCAGGGGGGTGGTGAGCAGGCGCCGGGTCAGGAGCACCCCTTTCAACCGGTCGGCGGCATCCACCACATAGAAATAGACAATTTTTTCGCCATACCCCTGTTGCCGGATGTCATCCAGTGCCTGTTGAACGGTAAAATCTTCATGCAGGGTCACCATGTCCTGGTGAGCGATGGTCATAACTGGCTGTTGAAGATCCGGATGTTCTGTCATCTGAAATGTACCTTTATGTCGGCAAGTGATTCAGGATATCAATGATCGGCAGGGATGTAAAGATTTTTAGGCTGTTTGCCGCATCCCGCTTCATAGTACAGGAAAAATGATGGAAAAAGAGATGAAAACAGGATATACTGTAAACTTGATTTTGAACAATTGAGAGTGGTTGTCATGGGTGTTATCAAAGACTGGATCAGGCGGTATTTTTCAGATCCCCAGGTGGTGATTCTGGCGGTGTTTCTGGTGGTGGGACTGGCCACGGTGCTGCTGGCCGGCCGGCACCTGGTGCCGGTAATCGCCAGCCTGATCATTGCGTATCTGCTGGAGGGATTGATCCAGCCGCTGCAGCGGGTGGGGACGCCCCGGATGCTGGCGGTGGGGATTGTATTCCTGGTGTTTTTTCTGGTGCTGCTGGCCCTGCTGTTCTGGCTGCTGCCGGTGCTGACCCGACAGGCCACCCAGCTGCTCCAGGAGGTGCCGGCCATGCTCAGTGCGTCCCAGACCCTGATTCTGTCTTTGCCGGAAAAATACCCCACCATTTTCAGTGAGGTGGAGATCGAAAAGATTCTGGACCAGATCCGGCGGGAGGCGGGGCTTTTCACCGACAAGATGCTGCGCCAGACCCTGTCGTCGGTGGTGGGGGTCATCACCCTGGTGGTGTATATCGTGCTGATGCCGCTGCTGGTGTTTTTCTTTCTCAAGGACAAGGAAAAGCTCATGGGATGGATCCGGAAGCATCTGCCCCGGGAGCGGGGTCTGGCCAGCCGGGTGTGGCAGGGCGTGGATGTGCAGCTGGGCAATTTCATCCGGGGCAAGTTCTGGGAGATCCTGATCGTGTGGGGCGCATCATATCTGACATTTATTTTCATGGGACTCAGCTTTTCCCTGCTCCTGGCGTTTCTGGTGGGGATTTCCGTGCTGGTGCCCTATATCGGGGCCGCAGTCATGACCTTTCCGGTGGCCCTGGTGGCGTATTTCCAGTTCGGGTGGACCGGGGACCTGGCCTGGATTATCCTGGCCTACCTGATTATCCAGATGCTGGACGGCAATGTGCTGGTGCCGCTGCTGTTTTCCGAGGTGGTGAACCTGCATCCCATCGCCATTATCGTGGCGGTGCTGTTTTTCGGCGGAATCTGGGGCGTGTGGGGGGTGTTCTTTGCCATTCCTTTGGCCATTCTGCTCCAGGGGGTGCTCAGCGCCTGGCCCCGGCAGCCGGAGGAAGACGCGCCCGGGCAATGAAAGGAGCCGTGATTCATGGGATTGTTTCATCTTAAATCTTCTTTTTCTCCCACCGGGGATCAGCCCAAAGCCATTGAATATCTGACACAAGGGGTGAAGGCCAGTGAACCGCATCAGGTGCTGCTGGGGGTGACCGGGTCCGGCAAGACATTCACCATGGCCAATATCATTGCCGAAGTGGAAAAACCCAGCCTGATCATCGCGCCCAACAAGACCCTGGCAGCCCAGCTGTACAATGAATTCAAGCTGCTGTTTCCGGACAACTGCGTGGAATATTTCGTGTCCTATTATGATTATTACCAGCCCGAGGCCTATGTGCCGTCCAGCGACACCTATATTCAGAAGGATTCCTCCATCAACGACATCATCGACAAGATGCGCCATTCCGCCACCCGGTCGGTGCTGGCCCGGCGGGATGTGATCGTGGTGGCGTCGGTGTCCTGCATTTATGGCCTGGGGGCCCCGGAAGACTACCTGGACCTGCGCATCACCCTGGCCCGGGATATGGAGATCTCCAGAGATACGCTGATCCGGAAGCTGGTGGAGATTCAGTACACCCGGAACGATACTGATTTTCACCGGGGCGTGTTCCGGGTCCGGGGCGACCGGGTGGAAGTTTTTCCGGCGTATGAGGAAGACCGGGCCGTGCGCATCGATTTTTTCGGGGATGTGATCGAGGAGATCTGCGAGATCGATCCGTTGAAAGGAGAGATTCTCACCACGTTTGACCAGACCGCCATTTATCCGGCCTCCCATTATGTCACCAAAAGCCAGACCCGGAAACGGGCCGTGGAAGCGATTTTTGCGGAACTGGAAGAACGGCTGGCCCAGCTCCGGGCCGAAAATAAGCTGGTGGAGGCCCAGCGCCTGGAAGAACGGACCCGGTACGACATGGAGATGCTGGAAGAGATCGGATACTGCACCGGTATCGAGAACTATTCCCGGCACCTCACCGGACGGAACCCCGGGGAGCCGCCGCCCACGCTGCTGGATTACATGCCGGATGATTTTCTCCTGTTTTTTGATGAAAGCCATATTTCCGTGTCCCAGCTGGGGGGGATGTACCGGGCCGACCGGTCCCGGAAGCAGACGCTTGTGGAATACGGGTTCCGCCTGCCCTCGGCCCTGGACAACCGGCCGCTGACCTTTGAGGAATTTTCGACCCGCACCTCCCGGATCATTTATGTGTCGGCCACACCGGCAGACTATGAACTGGAAAAGGCCGGGTTCCGGGTGGCGGAACAGATCGTCCGTCCCACCGGGCTCCTGGATCCGGAAGTGCAGGTGAGGGACGCCAAAACCCAGGTGGATGACCTGTACCAGGAGATCCTCAAACGGGTGGAGGCGGACGAGCGGGTCCTGGTGACCACCCTGACCAAGCGCATGGCCGAGGACCTGACCGAGTATTACGCCGACCTGGGACTCAAGGTCAAATACCTGCACTCGGACGTGGTGACCATGGAGCGCATCGAGATTATCCAGGACCTGCGCCAGGGGGTGTTTGACGTGCTCATCGGTATCAACCTGCTCCGGGAGGGCCTGGACATTCCCGAGGTGTCCCTGGTGGCGATTCTGGACGCGGACAAGGAAGGATTTCTGAGATCTTTCCGCTCGTTTATCCAGATTTTCGGCCGGGCCGCCCGGAACGTGTACGGCCGGGTGATCATGTATGCGGAAAAGGAAACCGGGTCCATGAAAAAAGCCATGGAAGAGACCCGGCGCCGCCGGGAAATCCAGAAAGCCTATAACGCGGCCCACCATATCGTGCCGGCCACCATCCAGAAACAGCTCAACCGGTTCGAATACCCGAAACCGGACGCAGACACCGATGCCAGAACCGTGGATGCGGCCGTGCATGAAGTGCTCCAGTCCTATGAAGGGGAGGAAGTCGATGTGGAAGACCTGATCCGGGACCTGGAATACAAGATGAAAAGAGCCGCGGAAAACCTGGAATTCGAGCAGGCGGCCATTTACCGGGACCGGATCCGGCAGCTCACGGACCCGGTGCCGTTCTGACGGCCGGACCCCGGATCAATCCATCATGCAGACTGCTTTGACGGAAAAATATCTCCAGGCCCCCCATTCCCCCGGGGTGTATCTGATGAAGGACGTCAAAGGCACCATCATCTATGTGGGCAAAGCCAAGGACCTGAAAAAGCGTCTGGGATCCTATTTTGCCCGGCAGGACCATGCGGACGGCAAGACCGCGGCCCTGCTGGCCATGGTCCGGGATTTCGACCTGGTGATCACGGCGTCGGACCATGAGGCGTTCATCCTGGAGTCCAATCTGATCAAGGAATACCGGCCCCGGTACAATGTGCTGCTCAAAGACGGGAAAAACTATCCGCTCCTGCGCATCGACCTGTCCGAGCCGTTCCCGGCGATCCAGCGGGTGCGGAAGATACAGAACGACCAGGCCCTGTATTTCGGCCCGTATTCCTCCTCCCACAGCGTGAACCAGACCCTGCACCAGATCCAGAAGATCTTCAAGCTCAGAAAATGCCGGAACACCCAGTTCAAGAACCGGTCCCGGCCCTGCCTGAATTATCAGATCAATGCCTGTTCCGGCCCCTGCTGCGGGAAAGTGGGGGAACAGGAATACCGGCAGCATGTCCAGGACGCGATCCTGTTTCTCAAAGGCCGGTCCGGCCGGGTGATCCGGAAACTCAAGGCCCGGATGAAGGCCCATGCTGATGCCCTGGAATTTGAAAAAGCGGCCCAGATGCGGGATGCCGTGACCGCCATGACCCATGTTCTGGAAAAGCAGGTGGTGGTGGCCCCAGATCTGAAAGACCGGGATGTCGCGGCCCTGGCAGCGGAAGGGGACATGGCGGTCATCACCATGATGCTGGTGCGGTCCGGCCGGCTCATCGATACCGTGCATTATCCCGTGGCCCCGGGGTTCACCCGGCCCCATGAAACCCTGCGGGCGTTTCTGTGGCAGTATTACGACGTCACCCGGTTTCTGCCGGACGCGGTGCTCCTGGACCGGGAGATCGAGAACATGGATGCCCTGGCATCGAAGTTGTCGGAACAAAAGCACCGCAAAGTGCAGGTCCATGTGCCGGTGAGAGGCGAGAAACGGCGCCTGGTGGAAATGGCCGCCGTGAATGCGGCAAGGGAGCTGGAAAAGCGGCAGAAAAAAGAGGAGGCGGCCCGGTCCGCCGTGTCCCAGGTCCAGGCCCTGCTCAAAATGGATCACGCGCCCGACCGCATCGAGTGTTTTGACAATTCCCACCTGGCCGGACAGGACCCGGTGTCCTCCATGGTGGTGTTCACCCGGGGCCGGCCGGACAAGGATGCCTACCGGCGGTATATCCTCCGGGATATGGACCGGCCAGATGATTATGCCGCCATGACCCAGGTGCTGACCCGGCGGTTTTCAAAAACAGAAGACGAGATGGATTTTCCGGACCTGCTGGTGGTGGACGGGGGCAAAGGCCAGCTGGGCATGGCCGTGGCCGTGCTCAAGGAACTGAACCTGGCGGGCCGGTTTGCCGTGGCCGGCCTGGCCAAAAAAGACGAGGCCAGAGGCGAGGACATGGACAAAATCTATGTGCCGGGCCGGTCCAATCCCCTGAACACGGCCCCGTTCAAACAGGGCCTGTTTCTGCTTCAGCAGGTGCGGGACGAGGCCCACCGGTTTGCCGTCACGTTTCAGCGCAAACGCCGGAAAAATCGGAGCCGCCTGTCAGTGTTCGATGCCATCCCCGGGGTCGGGCCCCGGCGGAAAAAACTTTTGCTGCAGCGGTTCAAAGGTCTGGAAAACCTTAAAACCGCATCCATGGATGAATTGACGTCATTGCCGGGAATTACTGAAAAACTGGCAGAACAGATTCTGGCCCGGGTCCGGGCGGAATGATCGTAAACGTTTTTTTGCTTTACACCCGGGTGTGTAAAGTATAGTTAGTCAGGCAGATGTTTATAACCTGCCTGTTTGGAGAAGATGATGACGGAAAAATTTGATGACACCCCGGATCAGGATGCCGGGGAAATGAGCTTTGAGGAACTTTTTGAATCCTATAATGACAACCTGGGCCGTGAGCTGTCCCCCGGGGATATGGTGGAAGGCAAAATCATATCCGTGGGCCGGACCCATGTGTATATCGATACCGGCACCAAAAGCGACGGTGTGGTGGAAAAGCAGGAACTGGTGGATGAAAACGGGGAGTTCCCGTATGAGGCCGGAGATGTTCTGACCCTGTATGTGGTGTCTTTGAGTGAAAGTGAGATCATCCTTTCCAAGGCCATTTCCGGGGCCGGCAAAGAGGCCCTTCTGGAAGATGCGGTGCAGAACCGGACCCCGGTGGAAGGCAAGGTCACCGAAGTGATTAAAGGGGGATTTTCCGTGGATATCCTGGGAAAACGCGCCTTTTGTCCGGTGAGCCAGATGGATGTCAATTATGTGGAAACCCCGGAGGATTTCGTGGGCCAGACCCTGCGGTTTCTGGTAACCCGGTATGAGGAGAACGGCCGCAACATTGTCATCTCCCGGAGAAATCTGCTCAACGAAGAAATCAAGGCGGCCCGGCAGGCGTTTTTTGCGGATGTATCCGAAGGGGATACGCTTCCGGGCAAGGTGACCCGGCTCATGCCTTTTGGCGCATTCATCGAGCTGGCCCCGGGCGTGGAAGGCATGGCCCATATCTCCGAGTTGAGCTGGTCCCGGGTGGAAAAACCCGATGAAGTGGTGAAACCGGGAGATTCCGTGCTGGTGAAGCTGCTGAGCATCACACACCAGGACGGCCAGGACCTGCCCAAAATTTCTTTGTCCCTGAAACAGACCGGCACCGATCCCTGGGAAAGCATGGAAGCCGCGTTCAAACCCGGAGACCAGGTGAGCGGCAAAGTGATGCGGCTGACCAATTTCGGGGCGTTTGTGGAGATCGCCCCGGGGGTGGACGGTCTGGTGCATATCAGCGAAATGAGCCATACCCGGCGCGTGACCCGGCCCGAAGAGGTGGTGGAAAAAGGACAGGACGTCCAGGTGGTGATCAAATCCATTGACATGGATGCCAAACGGGTGTCCTTGAGCATCAAAGATGCCCTGGGAGATCCCTGGACCGGGATCAGTGTCCGGTACAAACCCGGAGATATCATGGACGGCCGGCTGGAAAAAAGGGAAACCTTCGGCCTGTTCATCGGGCTGGAACCCGGGGTCACCGGCCTGATGCCGGTATCAGTGCTTCGCAATGCCTCAGATGCCAAATTGTATGATGCGCTCAAACCCGGAGATGCGGTTCAGGTGCTGATACAGCAGGTAGATGAGGAAAACCGCCGCATCTCCCTGGCACCGCCGGACCTGAAGGAGACAGATGACTGGAAGCAGTTTGCCGGCAATAAAAAAGACAAACCCGTGGGCACCATGGAACGTGTTCTCATGGAAGCCCTGAACAAAAAGAAAAAATAAGCTTGTGACGGACCGGCATCTGTTTGTCACCGATCTTGACGGGACCTTGTTCACGGATGAGAAGACCGTCTCGCTCCGGGATCTGGACACCCTGGCCCGGTTGAGAGCCAACGGCGTCTTGGTGGTTGCGGCCACGGGCCGGAGCCTGTATTCCTTTCACCGGGCCCTGGCGCACATCGGCAGGGATACGGATTCATGGCCCCTGGATTTTCTGATCTTTTCCACAGGGGCCGGCGTGCTGGAGTTCACGAAAAATGAAATTATCCGGGACCTGGCTATTTCCCGGTCGGATGTGATGCACATCACCGCCTGTTTTGAACGGATGCAGCTGGATTATATGGTTCACAACGCCATCCCGGACACCCATTATTTTACTTTCCGGTCCCATGGCCGGGACAATCCGGATTTTTTTCAGCGGATTGTTCTGTATCAACCTTTTGCCAGTCCTTTGACCACGGACACCCCGGTATTTGAAACCGCCACCCAGGTGCTGGCGGTGATGCCCCCGAAAGTATCTACGGGACAAGTGGCGGAGATCCGGACCTCATTGCCCGGCTACAGTGTGGTGCATGCCACCTCTCCTCTGGATCATGAGTCCGCATGGATCGAAGTGTTTCATCCAAGGGTTTCCAAAAGTCATGCCGCCGCCTGGCTGGCCCGACAGTTGAACATCCCGCAGTCCCGGGTGGTGGCGGTGGGAAATGACTACAATGATCAGGATCTGATGGACTGGGCCGGTCAGAAATTCTGGGTGGCCAATGCACCGGCGGAACTGGACACCGGCATCCGGCTGACGGTGTCCAACAACGACCACGGCGTGACCCGGGCTGCAGTTCTGTCCGGGCTGCTGGATTGAGCCGCCGGCGATTTTATACGGGCGAACTTCCCAGATCCTGAATCAGCTTTTTCATATCCCGCACGGCCCGGTCCATGCCGGTGAGCACGGCCCTGGAGACAATGCTGTGCCCGATGGAAAACTCCCGGATTTCATGAAGTCCGGCAAAGGCTTTGATGGTGTTGTAGCAGATGCCGTGACCGGCATTGACCCCGAGCTTGAGTTTGGTTCCGATCTTGGCGGCATCCACGATGCGGTCGAATTCCCGCCGGGCTTCAGCCCGGGTATCTGCGTCACAAAAGGCGCCGGTATGGATTTCGATCATGTCCGCATCGATCTTGTGGGCGATTTTGATCTGATCCAGGTCCGGATCGATGAAGATACATACCTGAATCCCGGCGTTTCTCAGGGTGGTTACCGCCTCCCGGATGTGATCCTGATGGGAGATCAAGTCCAGCCCCCCTTCCGTGGTCAGCTCTTCCCTTTTTTCCGGCACCAGGGTCACGGTGTCGGGCATGATGTCCAGGGCGATTCCCAGCATTTCACTGGTGGCGGCCATTTCCAGGATAAGTCTGGACTGGACGATCTGCCGGAGCAGGCGGACGTCCCGCTCCTGGATATGGCGGCGGTCTTCTCTCAAATGGACCACAATGGCGTCCGCACCTGCGGTTTCCGCTGCCACCGCCGCAGCGACCGGATCCGGATAGTCAATACCCCGGGCCTGGCGCAGGGTGGCCACATGATCAACATTTACAGCCAGTTCTGCCATTTTATCGTTCCTTTCCTGGTTTTTAGGAATACGGCCGGATCTCTGGTTAAAATGCCGCCAGATCCGGGTTGGATTCAACCAGTCTTAACAGTTCATAACTTTTTGTTTCCATGGCATCTGCATCCGCCGCACTTGTTTCATGATCAAATCCCACCAGATGCAGAATGCCGTGGATCAGCAGCTGGGACATTCTCTCATCCAGGGTGATGCCGGCTTCCCGGGCCTCTCTGGCTGCGGTCTGGGCCGAGATGACCACATCCCCCAGCAGTCCGGGAGTGATGTCTGAAAATTCGCCTTCCTGCATGGGAAAGGACAATACATTGGTCGGGCGTTCAATGCCCCGGAAACTGAGGTTCAGTTCTTTGATCTGGGCATCATCCATGATCACGATGGAGATCTCGTGGTGGTTACAGCCCAAGGCGTTTAAGATCTGTTCGGTCTTTTTGCGAAGCACCGGGGTGGACACCATTGGCTTTTGCCGGTTCTCGATCAGTATCTGAAGTGCTGTCATTTTTTTCTTTTTTCTTTTCCTGGGGTTTTTCCGTTTCTTTGTATTCAATACGGCTGTGATAAATACTGGTCAGGATATTGTTGAAGCTTTTGGCGATCTGGTGCAGGTCCTTGAGGGTGAGTTCACATTCCTCCAGCTGACCGTCGGCAAAAATATCGTTGATCAGCTCCTTGACCCGTCCCCGGATTCTGGCGGGGGTGGGCCGGTCCAGGGCCCGCACTGCCGCTTCTGCGACATCCGCCAGCATGACAATCCCGGTTTCCCGGGTCTGGGGTTTGGGGCCGGGATATCTGAAATTTTCTTCGTTGATATTGTCTTTTCCGCTTTTCAATGCTTTGTTGTAGAAAAATTTGATCAGGGAGGTGCCGTGGTGCTGGGTGATGCCTTCGATGATTTCATCGCCCAGTTTGTGGGTTTTTGCCAGTTCCACCCCTTTTTTGACATGCTGGATGAGAATGAGGGCAGACATGGACGGCGAGAGCTTGTCGTGCCGGTTTTTCCCGTCTGCCTGGTTTTCAATGAAATACATGATCTTGTCCAGTTTTCCGATGTCGTGGTAGTATGCCATGACCTTGGCTTTGAGGCTGTTGGCATGAATGGCGGATGCAGCCGCTTCCGCCAGGGTGGCCACGATCACGCTGTGGTTGTAAGTGCCCGGGGCCTCGATCATCAGTTTTTTGATCAACGGCTGATCCAGGTTGGCCAGTTCCAGCAGCTTGGCTTCCGTGGTGTAGTCGAAAATGACTTCGATCAGGGGGCTGAAACCGATGGTCAGCACGGCGGAGAAAATCCCGCCGCAAAAAGCGATGATGACTTCTCTTGCCAGGATCATTGGATCCGGTTGGGCCAGGGAATAAAACCCCAGAGCGATTGCCAGAAATGAATTGAAAATTGCCAGTTTGACACCGGTCATGATGAAGTTTTTCCGGGTCTGCCGGGCCTGGGCCCAGAACGCCCCCATACCGCAGCTTAACAGAAAAAACAGGAATGCTTCAAAACTGCCGCCGAAAGAAATGCTGGCCAGGACCGACAGCACCAGGGAAAAATAAATGGCAATACCGAATCCCAGAAACAGGCAGCAGATCATGGCGGCGGCCGGCAGGGGGATGGCCATGAAAAAAGAAGCGGATGCCAGATCCCATGCCTGGTTCGGATCAGCGGACTGAACCAGGTAGGTGGACAGTTTGACTGCGCCCAGATACAGGACCAGCCCCAGGGCCAGAAAAATCATGTGTTTGTTGTGGTCGTTTTCCAGGGCGGTGTGGTGTCTGAAAAACAGAAGATAAGTGACCAGCAGCAGGATGAACGTGACCAGCGCAATCCCGGTGGCGGACACGTAAACGGTTTTGACAACGGTTTGTTCCTGAAGGGCGTTGAGCTTGACAAGCCGGGTCGTGTCGATCCGTTCGCCTTCCCGGACAATCATTTCTCCGGCCTTGATCTGGTACATGACCGGATTGATGGTGGCCTGGGCCGCCAGAATCCGGGCCTGGGTCTCGTTTTTGTTCATGAAAATGTTGGGCTGGAGCAGTCTCTGGCAGATATCCACAATCAGGTTTGTCAGGTTGTAATTGACGTTTTTGAGCAGCGGCTCTCCTTCGATCCGGATCATGGCTTTGGCCTGGTCGGGTCCGTAGAACACCTTGAGGTTGTTGACGACCTGTTCTTTGTTGGATTTGATGTTGCGCAGGACAATGCCCTTGTGTTCCTGTTCCAGCAGAAGTTCCTTGTTTGCCACCACCCCGTTGGAAAGCACTTTGTCCATGATGGTCTGAATTTTTTGGGTGATGTCCGGATCAAATTGGTGTTTGTAAAGGATGGAGTATGCCCCTTCATTGATCACAATGCCCAGTTTCTCTTCAAACAGCGGTTTGGTTTCCAGGACCATGGCAAAGGTGGGGTCCGGGATGTCTCTGGCGGGTGTTTCATCGTCATTTTCCCGGGCTGATTCCGGTTCAAACAGGGAACGGCCGATTGCCATGGCTTCTTCGACACTGGCCTGAATCCGGGGCAGCAGGTCCGCATCCAGATCATACACCATGCGGACCATATCCCGGGCCTGATTGCGCCGTTCTTCCGATACTTTCAGATCTTCCACCAGGATGTCCCGGGGTGCTTTGATATCCCGCTGGGCCACATCTCCGATCCTGTAGGCATCGTTGAAGTGCTGCTGTTCCGGTGTCTGGGAGATGGTGAACAACAGTGTAATGCCCAGCAACATGGCCCACAGCAGGTAAGGGGTGGATAAAATAAAAAGTCTGACTGAATCCAGCCAGGTATCAATCTTTGTTTTTTTCATAGGCATCAATAATATCGGATACCAGCTGGTGCCGGACCACATCATCCCTGGAAAAATGAATGAATTCGATTCCTTTGATGTGGGAGAGGATCTTTCTGACCTCCACCAGACCGGATTTTCTGCCGCCGGGCAGATCAATCTGGGTGATGTCTCCGGTTACAATGGCTTTGGAACCGTATCCGATTCGGGTTAAAAACATTTTCATCTGCTGGGAGGTCGTGTTCTGGGCCTCGTCCAGAATGATAAATGCGTTGTTCAGGGTTCTGCCCCGCATGAATGCGATGGGGGCGATTTCAATGATTTCCTGTTCAATATACGCCCGGGCTTTTTCAAATTCAAGCATGTCATACAAAGCGTCATATAACGGCCGCAGGTACGGGTTGATTTTTTCAGCCAGGTCACCGGGCAGAAAGCCCAGTGCTTCTCCGGCCTCCACAGCGGGACGTGTGAGGATGATTTTACGCACATCCCCTCTGGCAAAGGCTGCCACAGCCATGGCCATGGCCAGATAGGTTTTTCCGGTGCCGGCCGGACCGATGGCAAACAGGAGGTCTTTGGATTCAATGGCCGTGACATATTTGAGCTGGTTCAGGGTTCTGGGCCGAATCGGTTTGTTTCTCGCCGTGGTGAATACCGTGTGCATGAACAGGGTTTCCAGCCGGGCATCCGGATCTTTTTTGATCAGGGCAATGGCCGCATCCAGATCCCCGGGGTCCACTGGAATTTTTCCCTTGAAAAGCTGATACAGCTGGGTCAGCAGAGACCGGACCCGGGTCACTTCCGGGGCCGGTCCGGAAAGGGTGACGGATCCACCTCTTGAATGGATGGAGATGTTGAACCGTTTGGCAATTTTTTCCAGATGGGTATTGTGGTATCCAAACAATTGCTGGGCAATGGATATGTTGTCAAACTCAAGGGTTGTCATGGGCGATAGGGTGCATTTTATTTGGTAAAAGGTCAATAAAAATCTTGACGGCAAACCAGCGGAGTTGCTATTTGTTGAAGCTTCAAAAGAAGCGATTGAAAGGGGATGCATGAGCGGTTTTGATCTGGTGGTTCTGGTGATCGTTTTGTTCTGCATGATCCGGGGGGTGTTCCGGGGATTGATCCGGGAGGTGTCCGGAATCGTAGCGGTGATCGCCGGGTTTTACGGGGCATTCACCTATTACTGGGTATTGTCTCCATATCTGGCGGTTGTGATTGAGACGCCCGCAATTCAGCATTTGGCCGGTTTCGGCCTGCTGTTCTGCGGTATCGTGATCCTGGTGGGACTGACGGCTGCATTGATCCGTAAATTGATGCATGTGGTGTTTCTGGGATGGGTGGACCGGACATTCGGCCTGGTTTTCGGAACCGCCAAAGGCATTTTGATCGTTTCGGTTCTGTTCATCATGCTGACGGCGTTTGTCCCGGCCGGGTCTTCCGCCATGATGGCCCGATCTGAAACCGCACCCTATCTGGCAACGATCTCCCGGACCATGACCCTGTTTATTTCCAGAAACCTGCGGATTGATTTTCTGGACCGGCTGAATAAAACCAACATGGCAAACGCACAGACACAAAAAGGATGATCCCATTGGAATCATTGATCCCGGTGCTTGAAGTGATCCGGACCCTGCGGGGAAAAAACGGGTGTGAATGGGACCGGCGGCAGACCCCGGTCACCATGTGGAAATGTCTGGTGGAAGAGGTGTATGAACTTCAGCAGGCCCTGGTTGACCAGGATCTTGAAAATATTTGTGAAGAGATGGGAGATGTGCTGTTCCAGATTGCATTTATCATGGAGATATTCCATGACGCCGGACAGATTCCCATGTCCCGGGTGACGGACACGGTCAAGGAAAAGATGATCCGCCGGCACCCCCATGTGTATGGCGATGCCGTGGTAAAGACCCGGACTGAATTGCTGGATCAGTGGGAGAACATCAAGATCCGGGAAAAGAAAGCCCCGCGTCTGTCCGCCATGGATGAAGTTCCCAGGGGCATGCCCGGCCTTGTCCGGGCCATGAAGGTATCCAAATCCGCCGTTAAAAAAGGGTTTGACTGGGAAAATATCCACCAGGTGCTGGACACGGTGAAAAGCGAGGTTTCTGAATTTGAAGCCGCGCTGGAACAAGAAGACAAAGACGCGATCATGCTGGAGTTCGGTGACATTTTGTTTTCTCTGGTGAATGTGGCCCGGTTTGCCGGGTTTCATCCTGAAACGGCTCTGGCCCGGTCCACCGCCAAGTTTGAAAGCCGGTTCCGTTTGATGGAAGCGGATCTGGCTGAAAAAAAAATATCCCTTCATGCCCTGTCGGCATCGGAAAAGGATCTCTTCTGGTCCCGGGCCAAACAGGCCCACGAAACCAATCAGTCGGTTGAAAAAAAGTGACCCGGGCAGGGGGGTGAATTTTTGGCTGCCCGGATCGGTGGTGTGCTGTGCGGTCTATGATCCGTCACGGGGACCGTGGGGTGTCCCGATGACGACCGGTTGTTCAATCGTCAAAATCACCTTCAGGCCCTTTGTTTGAACTGATGGCCGCCGCATTTTCTCTGATTTTTTCTTCGGTCCATTCCTCGATGGATTCAATGGTTCTGGATTTAACGCCGGGATCATGGGACCGGGTTTCCAGAATATGGGACAACACCAGATCCGCCGTATCCGACGCATTGAACACATCCGTGAGCAGCGTATGGACAAATGCCTGGACGCCGTTGGCCATGCGGTCGCGGATCTCTTTGGGCTGGGCCAGAAAACGGTTTTCAAACGGGGCGTTGAGTTTTTTGAAATTGCCGCCGGTCAGGCCCTTGTCTTTGGCATACGCAAGCATCTGCTGCCACACGGCTTCATCAACGCCTTTGTCCGGCTCTTTGATGAAATTGCCGTCATCGTCCAGAATGGCGTTGCCGAAATCATTGACCTGGACCCCCCAGGAAATCATCTGAAGGGCCGTGGCCACATTGGCCTTGGTGGTGCGGGTCTGTTCAGCGATCTGCCGGAGCCGGTCCGAGCTGTTGCCCGAGGTGCCGTGCTGGGCCCCGGAGACCTGATAAGGGGCCAGGGCCTCATGGATCTGTGCGGTCAACGGCACGTCGATGCCGGCGTCGCTTTGCTCGATGCCGTGGGTGGTCCCATTGTTCAAAGCGATCCAGTCCGGAAAAATGCCATGGGCATTCAGTCCCTGGATCAGAAACAGGGCTTCCTTGGCCGTGGACAGCCCCAGTTTGCCCTTGATCTCTCCCACTTCGGTTTCCAGGCCGGCCCAGGCCGGGACAAACGATGCCAGTTCCAGATTGGCCAGCAGATTCTGGTCATCAGGCATGTGAGAGGCGTCAATGGCAATGGAGGTGATGCCGGCATCGAACAGGGACGGGATTTCGGTTTTGGCCGGTTCAATGTCCGCCGGAGACTTGATGCCGAAATGATCGGCATGGATGGCCACCGGTATGGTGATGCCCAGTTCGTTCATGAATGCATCGGTCTGGCGGGCGATATTCCACAGGTTCACGGCGCAGTAAGCGCTGGTGCCGCCTTCGGACCGGGCGATCTCGATGATGATGGCGGCATTGGCCTGCTGGGCTGCAGCCAGCGCACCCCGGATCACGAACGCATTTCTGCCGTTGGCTGCAATGGTCATGCACCTGCCTTTTTTGAGCATGGCCTGGTCAATGTATTTGCCGCTGACAATCAATGCCTTGGAATGGGGAAATAGCTTTTTGATATTGGGGGGACGGCCCACATCCAAAGCGGTTTGAAACTCGGGGGTATGATGATGTGACATGGTTTTTCTCCCATCGGTTTGTGGCGGTTGATAATAGACAGCTTTCTTTTTTTTGGCATGAAAATGGGTCAAAAGCAAGGAATATTACTCAATGAATGTATATTCATTTCAAAAAAACCGGGAAATATTTTTGCATCAACACAAAACCCTAATCTGTGTTCAATGATAACTATTTGTAAAAAAAGATAAAATATTAAAAAAAAATTAATATTCTTTTGCATATCCCTTCTTGACATTTGTCATAAACTGTTGTTAGATAATGAATTATTATTCATTTCAGATACAGATGCGAGGTGGGTTTGCAGAAAAACAAATCGGAAAAATATCACAGGATTCTCAACAGTGCCGGCGCAGTGTTTGCAAAATACGGATTCTATAAGGCCACCATCTCCCAGATTGCATCCCGGGCCGGAGTGGCGGATGGCACCCTTTATCTGTATTTTAAAAACAAAGAGGATATTTTATACCAGTATATCAATTATAAAACCAGTATCGTGTTTGAAAAAATGAATAATGCGGTGGCCGCGGGAAAATCCGCCGAGGAAAAGCTCAGAAATCTGATCCGCTGCCATTTGCAGGAATTCCAGGGCGACCGGCATATGGCCGTGATTTTTCAATCCGAGGTCCGGTACCTGCGGGATATTCAATCCCAGATCAAAGACATTTCCAAGATGTATCTGGACTTGTTGTCCGACATCATCGAACAGGGTCAAATCGAGGGTTCCATTCGTCAGGATCTGTTTGTGGGCCTGGTAAAGCGGTTTATTCTGGGCGCTGTGGAAGGGGTGATCTCCACCTGGGTGTCCGCCGGGGGGCGTTATGACCTGGTGGCCATGGCGGATCCTCTGGTGGATCTGTATCTGAATGGCGTGAAAGAAGGGTAAATGCCATACAGTGTATAAACGTCAGATAGTTTTTAAATGGATTTGAATCCGGGATTTTGCTTGACGGGAATCGTCATCTTTATTAAAGCTCAGTGAGTTTAAATTCATAATCAGCAAAAATTTTTTGGAGGAAACAGTATATGACTTCAATTATCGGTCCTGCAAGTTATCAATTTTTCGGGATTTTTCCGGCAGCCATTCTGTCATTCATTCTGCCCGTGGTGGGGGTGGGCCTGTTCGCCTATATCATGGCCCGGCGTCTGGCGCCGCTGGTCCGGGCGGCTCCGGATTACCGGCTGGACCGCATCGGTCAGCGCATCATCCAGCTGATCACCCTGTGGCTGGGGCAGATGAAACAGCCCCGGTATATGCTGGCCGGAGTCCTGCATATCGTTATTTTTGCCGGTTTTCTGATTTTGTCCATCCGGTCCGTTTCTCTGGTGATCATCGGTCTTTCCGACGGATTTGTGATGCCCGGGTTCGGGGGCTGGCTGGGGGATGTATATAATTTTCTTAAGGATTATGCCGCCACCTTTGTGCTGATCGCCTGTATTGTGGCGGGTATCCGCCGGGGAATCTTCAAACCGGCCAGGTATGCAGTACCGGAAAAATACGGCAAGGACCATACCGCAGAGGCGGTGTTCGCTCTTGGCATCATCGGTACCCTGATGATCTCTGAAAGCCTGTTTGAAGCGTCTGAACTGGCCTTTGCCTATCAGCAGACCGGGGAATGGCATTTTACGGCCCCGCTGTCTCTGGTATGGATCTTTACGCACATGCTGACCGGGGCCTCCTTGAATTTTCTCCAGGGGCTTCATATTTTTTCCTATTTTCTGCATGATGTCACTTTTTTCTTTTTTCTGTGTTTCCTGCCTCTGGGCAAGCATTTTCATGTGATCACCTCTATTTTCAACGTGTTTTTCATGCGCCTGGACAAAGGCAAAATCAAACCGGTCCGATATGGGGTTTCCGACGAACAGCTGGATGATCTGGAGTCTTTCGGCGTCAAAAAACTGGAGGATTTCACCTGGAAGCACATGCTGGATTTCTATTCGTGTGCCGACTGCGGGCGGTGTTCCGACCAGTGTCCGGCCAATGCCGTGGGCCGGCCCTTGTCCCCGCGGTTCATCACCATCAAGGCCCGGGATCTGATGTTCAAAAATTATCCGTTGTCCGGGGAGATCTATAAAAGCAAAATGCTGGTGGAAGACATCTATACGGAAGATGAAATCTGGTCCTGCACCACCTGCGGGGCGTGTGAGGAAGAATGTCCGCTGGCCATTGAATACATCAACAAAATGGTGGATCTCAGGCGCGGCATGGTGGATGAAGGACTGGTGCCCCAGTCCCTGCAAAAACCGTTGAAAGCCCTGGAAAAACGCGGCAACCCCTACGGCAAGATGGAGAAGAAACGGGCGGACTGGGCTTTGGAAAAAGAGTTCAAGGCGGATTATCCCATCAAGGACCTGACCAAAGAATCGGCGGATACCCTGTATTTTGTGGACAGCATCACCTCCTATGATGACAATATCCAGGAGGTTGCCCGGCGCACCGCCATGATTCTGAATCGGGCCGGGGTGGATTTCGGGATTCTGGGCAAGGATGAAAAAGACAGCGGCAACGAGGTGCTCCGGTTCGGGGAAGAGATGCTGTATCAGGACTTGAAAGAGCAGAACACCGAGGCGATCCTGGCCACGGGTGTCAAACAGATTGTCACGGCCGACCCCCACGCGTACAATGCCCTGAAAAATGATTACACCGGACTGCCGCCGGTGCGGCATATCAGTCAGGTGGTGGCGGAAAAGATCACCTCCGGCGCCTTGTCCCTCAAACCCTGTCAGCATCCGGAAAAAGTCTATGTGTACCATGATCCCTGTTACCTTGGACGGCATAACGGCATATATGAAGACCCCCGCCAGGCCCTGGATGCGATTGACGGCCTGACCCGGGTGGAAATGGAAAAGAGCCGGGACCGCTCCTTCTGCTGCGGCGGCGGCGGGCTCATGCTGTTTTATGAGCCGGAAGAGGAAACCCGCATGGGGGTTCTGCGGGTGAACATGGCAGCGGAAGCCGGTGCCAACGTCATTGTGACGGCCTGCCCCTTCTGTCTGGTGAATATCCAGGATGCCATCAAGGTGGCCGGCAAGGAAGGTGAAATGGAAGCACTGGATTTTACGGAATTGATTGCCAGACATTTAGCATAACGGTTTAAAAATAACGCAGACGGCGGAACATGTGAAGCAGTTCCGCCCGCACAAGCAAAGGAGGAAATAAATGGAAATTTTAGTGTGTGTCAAGCGGGTTCCGGATACAGCGGAGAACGAATTTGAACTCAATTCAGCGGGAAACGATCTGGACCGGGACGATCTGGTTTATTCGGTGAACGAATGGGATAACTATGCCGTGGAAGAGGCCATTCAGATTGTGGACAATGTGGGCGGCAGCGTGACCGTGGTCACGGTGGGGGATGATGAGTCCGAAGAAGTCCTGCGCCGGGAAATGGCCATGGGTGCCAACAACGGGGTCCTGCTCAGTGATGATGCCTTCGAAGGATCCGACGGCAAAGGCATTGCCGCGATCCTCAAGGCGGAAGTCGCAAAAGGCAAATACGACCTGATCCTCACCGGTGCCCAGGCGGACGAAGGGGCCGGCCAGGTGGGCGGTATGCTGTCTGCCATGCTGGACTATCCGTATGCGTCCCTGGTGAACAAGATTGAAGTGGTCAATGACACCACCATCCAAGTGGGCCGGGAAATCGAAGGCGGCAATCAGGAAATGAATGAAATTCAGCTGCCCTGTGTTCTGTCCATCCAGACCGGTATCAATGAGCCCCGGTATGTGGGCATCCGGGGGATCCGAAAAGTGGCCAGCGTGGACGTACCGGTGAAAGGTGCCGGAGATCTGGGCATCGATCCTGCGACCGTGGGTAAAAACGGCGCCAAAACCCGGCGGGTGGATTATTTTGTGCCGGATCTTGGCGATGGTGCGGAAATGCTGGAAGGATCCACGGAAGAGATCATTGAAAAACTGATTGAAAAGCTGAAAGCCAAAGGAGGACTTTGATCATGACACAGATTTTTGCATATATTCCATTCAAGAACGGGGCTGCAGAAGATGTGGCACTGGAGTATCCGGATGCGGCAAAAAAAATAGACCCGTCTGCTGAAGTGACCGCAGTTGTGGCAGGCACGGGAGCGGATCTGGACAAAGTGGCCGATGCCATGACCGGGATTTATAAAGAGGTCATCAAGATTGACCATGCAGAACTGGCCTATCCCAACGCGGAACTGGTGAGAAAAGCCCTGCTGGATGTACTGCCCCATGATGCACTCATTCTGCTGCCCCATGATACGTTCGGCATGGATCTGGCACCGGGACTGGCCGTGAAAATGGATTCCGCCTATGCGGCGGATATTGTGGATTTTGAAGGTCTGGACGGCAAAGACCTGAAAATGATCCGCCAGGAACTGGGCGGGGCTGTTTACACCCATGTCGCATCCGATATTTCGTCCGGAGCGGTGATCACTGTCCGGCCGGGATCGTTTGCTCCCACCGAAGACACCGCTGCCGGCGGCAGTGTGGTGGATAAATCCGGTGACGTGAAAGATCTGAGCGCCAAAAGAAAATTTCTGGAAGTGGTGGTGGCCGAAGTCGGTGACGTGGACATCACCAAAGCCGATGTCCTGGTATCCATCGGCCGGGGGATCGAAGAGGAAGAAAACATCGAGATCGCCCAGGAACTGGCCGATGCCATGGGGGCCGTGGTATCCTGTTCCCGGCCCATCGTGGATGCCAAATGGCTGGAAAAATCCCGCCAGGTGGGAACTTCCGGACAGACCGTCAAACCCAAGGTGTACATGGCCATGGGGATCTCCGGATCTTTCCAGCATCTGGGCGGGGTCAAGGGCAACCCCTTTATCGTGGCGGTGAACAAAAACCCCAAAGCCCCGATTTTTCAGGTGGCGGATGTGGGAATTGTGGAAGACATCCTGGAGTTCATGCCTGAATTGACCGAAGCGGTCAAAGGTCTTTAGCTTCAGTGATGTCCCGGGTGAATCCGGGATGTGACTGAAAAAACCGGGCACAGGACAAGGCGGTGACGGGTAGCTGCAAAGCTGCCGTCACCGCCTTTTTTTATGATTTTTCGGCCGGATATCCCATCAGATCAGGGATGTTGGGTTGTTTTAAGTCAGTTTGAGTTATTATAGGATGATACGGACGTTTTTCATTGACCATCATGACTTGAGAATGTATTTTTTCTAAAAAATAACATTTAGATAGGAGCGCTTTTATGAAATGTCTGTTAAAATCGTTTGTAATTGTCATGATGTGTTGCCTGTTCACTGTTCCGGCATGGGGGGAATCAGATGGTGCGTTAATGATGGCCACCACGACCAGCACTGATAATACCGGGTTGCTGGAATATCTGGTGCCTGAATTCACCCGGGATACGGGGATCGAAATGAAATGGGTGGCCACTGGAACCGGCAACGCCCTGAAACTGGGAGAAAACTGTGATGTCGATGTGTTGATGGTCCATGCACCGGCCGCGGAAAAGCTATTTGTGGCCAACGGCTTTGGATTGGACCGGAAAGAAATCATGTACAATGATTTTGTGATCATCGGTCCGGCATCGGATCCAGCTGGAATCAAAGGTGAATCGGTCAGTGGGGCATTAAACAAAATGGGGGGGACACAGGGGGTTTTTGTCAGCCGGGGGGATAATTCCGGCACCCACAAAAAAGAACTTTTTCTGTGGGACTCCGCCGGTCTGCCCATCCCTGAAACCGAATCCTGGTATATACAGGCCGGGCAGGGAATGCTGGCTACCATCAATATGGCCGGGGAAAAAAACGGCTATACCATGACGGACCGGGGCACCTATATCAAATATGAACACACGGCCGGGGGAAACCCGGCATTGAAGATCCTGGTGGAAGGTGATGATGCTTTAAAAAACCAGTACAGTGTCATGGCCGTGAATCCGGATCGGTGTGAAAACGTCAATTATGAGGCTGCAACGCGGTTTTCCGACTGGATCACCGGTGAAAAAGCCCAGAACATGATCGGTGCATTCAAACTGCTGGATAAAACATTGTTTATCCCCAATGCCAGGTAAATAAGCAAACCGGCATTATTTTAAAAATCCCCCCGGCGGCGTGTAACACCGGGGGATTTTTTTATCAACAACGCATTCCTTTGCGTTAAAGACATTCCCTGTTGCCAACCGCAAAAACGATCTGTAATTTTTAACAGACAAATATCTTCGGCAGATGATTTTGATTAGACGGATCGTTAAATTTCCGGTAAAAAGGATCGATGGCTGTCCGGCAAAGTGGTAAAATACGCGGTATCATCATTTTAAAAAGGGCCTGTTATGGGATATCAACCAGAGCTTCGGATTGATTTTGACGCGATCACGGATCTTTTCACAGAGGCTGAACAGCAGGGCCGCAACGTGCTGTTCGAATATGAAACATATCGAATGCTGGCGGATTCAGGCGCGGAAACGCCGCCGTCATTCAATTTTATTGTAAAGGGCACTCAACCGTCCAATGAAGTGATTGATGCCATGCCCGGTGACAAAGTGGTTTTGAAAATCGTTTCTCCGGGGATTGTCCATAAAACCGAGGCGGGCGGGGTCCGAATTATCGAGAAGAAACCGGAAAAAATCCGGTCGGCCATTCGGCGAATGATGTATGAGGTGCCGGACGCTTTGGGGGATTTGATTGAACGCGGAAAAACAGATTCTCCCGAGGCATACACCGGTTTATCCGGAGACGCTTTGAGAACTGCCATCGTTCAGGAGATCCGCGGTATTCTGCTCGTTCAGTTCATGCCGCCGGATTCTGAATCGTTCGGCAATGAATTGATCGTCGGGATCCGCTACACCCGGGAATTCGGCATGGTGATCAGTGCAGGGCTCGGCGGGACGGACACGGAACTGTATGCCGAACGATTCAGAAAAGGTCAGGCCATTGTCACGGCATCCACAGCCATGACCGATGGAGACACTTTTTTCGGATTTTTCAAAAAAACCATCAGTTACAAAAAACTGGCCGGCCTGACCCGGGGCCAGCGGCGGATCGTCACGGATGAACAGTTGATCGAATGTTTCAGCTCTTTTATCGTCATGGCCAATTATTATTCACCGGACAATCCTGATGCGCCCTTTGTCATTGATGAACTGGAAATCAATCCCTTTGCGTTTACGGACTACCTGATGGTGCCTTTGGATGGCATGTGCCGGTTTTCCAGATCGGTTTCACTGCCGGTCGGGCGGCCGTTTCATAAAGTGGGTAATTTGCTTCATCCAGTCAAGATCGGCATCATCGGCGTTTCCACGCAAAGAGTGAATTTCGGCAGACTCATTTTGAACAATATTCTGGCCAATGGATATCACCCGAGTGATATCCGTATCATCAAGCCCGGCCTGGATACGTTTGAAGGGATTTCATGTGTGCCGGATCTGGCATCCCTGGGTATGAAACTGGACCTGTTTGTCGTGGCCGTGAATGCGCAGCAGGTTCCGGACCTGGTTGATGAGATTATTCGGCACGATGCGGCCAACGCAGTGATGCTGATCCCGGGAGGGATGGGAGAAACCACTGAAAGTGAGGATCGCGCCCGGCAGCTTGTGCGCAAAATCAGTGAGGCTCATCTGAAAGAAGGCGGGGGACCCGTGTTTCTGGGCGCCAATTGTCTCGGTGTGGTTTCCCATCCCGGAAAATATGATACCCTGTTCATCCCTGAAGTCAAACTGCCCAAAAGTCGTGGCGATCATAAACGGAACACCGCCTTTGTCAGCCAGAGCGGAGCGTTTATGATTACCCGCCTGAGCAAGTGCCCGGAGATCGATCCGGCCTATATGATATCTGTGGGAAACCAGAATGATTTAACCCTGGGGGATATCGTCAAATACCTCAAGGATGATCCGGATATCAAGGTCATCGCCGTTTATGCCGAGGGATTCAAGGATCTGGACGGGCTGGAGTTCAGCCGGGCTGTCCGCGAAGCGGTGCAAAACGGTAAAGAGGTGATCTTCTATAAAGCCGGCCGCACCCCTGAAGGCAAAACCGCGACCTCCGGCCATACCGCGTCACTGGCTGGAGATTATATGGTATGTGAATCCTGCGTGCGGCAGGCAGGGGGTATGATTGCCCGCACGTTTCCCCAGTTTGAGAATCTGATCATGCTGTCCCAGCGGCTGCATGACAAACAGATCAACGGAACCCGTCTGGCTGCGGTCAGTGGGGCCGGATTTGAAGCCGTCGGCATGGCGGATAACATCCGGTCTGATGATTATTCACTCCAGATGGCCGCCTTTACGGATGAAACGACCCGTAAACTCAGCAGATTCCTGGCCGCCAAACGCCTGGACAGTCTGGTGGAAGTCAAGAATCCGCTGGATATCAATCCGGCGGCAGATGATGATACCCATGTCACCGTGGTCCGGTATCTGGCGGAAGATCCATATGTCGATGCGGTGGTGGTCGGGCTGGATCCATTGTCTCCGGCCATGAGAACCCTTTCCCAATGCAAGGCCAAAAAATACAATATGGATGACAAGGAGAGCATTGCACTGCAGATGCCCAAACTGGCATCTGAACTGAGCAAGCCGGTGATCGGCGTGGTGGACGGCGGATATCTGTATGAACCGCTGGTGAACAAGCTGCTCTCCCAGGGTATGACGGTGTTTCGCTCATCGGATCGGGCCATACACTCCCTGGCGATATATATCGAGGGCCGGTTGTATGCGGCGCATATCCGCTGAGCAGCGGGACGCCCATCCAAGCGGATATCTGCAAAGTCACTTGGTTTTAAAAAAAATCATCCGTCAAAAAAAGGGATCTGCAACACTTTTTCCTTGAGCCCGGCTTCCAGTTTCAAAGGCCGGCCCCCGGTATCGGCAATGACAAAGGTGACATCTGCATCCACGCATATGGTGCCGGTGTCATTGTTGAGTATCTGCTGCCGGATTACCGCGCTTTTGTTGCCGATTTTTTTGAGCCCGGATTGAACGGTAATTGAGTCTCCCACCCGGGCCGGGCTGCGGTAGGAAATGTTGATGTTGACGACAAAAAACAAATATCCCCCCCGCATGAAGGATTCCAGGTCCAGGTGGTCTTCCAGAAGCTGCCACCGGGCTTCCTCCAGAAATTCCAGATACCTGGCATTGTTGACGTGCTGGTATAAATCAGTGTGATATCCTCTGACTTTTATCTGGGTATCCATTTTCTCAATTCCTTTGCATCCTTTGCATTTCAGTTGACTCACAAGCCGAATATACTATCACCGGATAGTACTTTTTAAAAGCATTATCCGGTTTCGGGAACATGAAAAATGGCCTTTGTGGAAGAAACGCGGTGTCTTGACTTGACAGCGGGTCTGGGTCGGTTATGATGCACAAAAAACGGTTCAAAAGTAAAAGGAGATAAAATGCAGATATTTCAGATTATCAGTCCGGACGGATATATTTCCGATATGCATGACCCGGAGGAAAGCACCGGGATCCTGTCGGCCCGGTTTCATTTTCCCCTGGTATCCGATTATATCCGGTCCGCTGTCCGTGAAGGCAAACCCTACCTGTTCACCGGCCGGAGCGGTAACGCCCAGATCGGTATCAAGACCGACCTGGCTGAAGGGGCCGAACCCGTGGTGGAAAAATCAGATATCTTTGTGCAGGGCCGGCTTCAAAATCTGAATCCGCTGCTGGGCAACGCCCTGGACCTGTTCAAGAAAGGGGATGAGATCGGGCGCCTGGCCATCATGGATCCGGAGCTGAGAATCAAGGATGTCCGGCATTACCTGCACAAGCGGCTGTTCGTGGGAAAAAAGACCGGCAAAGGGTTTTATGAAGGGTTTGAAATCCGTCAGGAAGTCGATCCGCACACCGGTCAGGTCTGCGATTATATCGCCATGGAGCTGGAACCGTATCAATACTGCTTTGAGCCCCATGCCATCACTTCGGCCGGCATCAATGCGGTGATCAAAAAAGGGCGCAGTGCCCTGAATACAATCCGGTCCCGCATGTCCCTGGATCTTGGCAGCACCGTGCTCAATCCCAATGACCTGTTTGTGGGCGCCATCAAAATTTCTCTGGGTGATATCTACGGCATCATCGATGCGGTTACGGATCCTGAAAACGCAAAAATCGAGCATCTCCCGGCCCGGGTCCTGGATCCGTTCAGAACCTTCAGGGACCGACAGGTGGAACTGTATAACTTTGGCACGGATGCGGTACCTCTGACCGATATCCGTATCCGGATCCGGTTTTTCCGGGCCAAAAACCCATTGACCGTGCCCCTGGAAAAAGTCAAAGTCAAGGAAGGCTACCGTCTCAGTGATCTGCTCACCAATGCGGAGATCGCCAATCTGTTTGCGGCCAAGGATGACACGGCCCTGGGTATGATTTTGAACAAAGCCAATTTCATCCCCATTCCCAAAGCCCTGGATCCTTTAGGCCAGGCCCAGCTGGAGATCATCCGTAATGCGATCCTGGCGTCCACGTTTCGGAAGAATATGCCCCGGATACCGGAGAAAGTGAACGGAAAATTCAAAAATACCCTGGAAAAACTGTCCGTGCTGGGCGGGGTCAATTCCCGGGTGTTCATCGGCCGGGATTTTCCGGACATGGATGTGGTGGATGCCTTGAGAACCAGTGGATTGCGCACGTTCCTCATCCAGAGGGACAACCCGTCCTTTGCCGATGAGTATGTCAAAAAAATGATCCGCCTGACCCATTCGGAACAGGCTGCCTGTGAATTTCTGCGGTATGATCCGGATATTGACAAGCTGTATACCTTTTATCACGGGTGCTTCATGGAACCGGACGACCGGGACCGGTTTGACCGGGTCCGCTACTGGTTCGCGTTTTACGGATCCCACACCAGTGAGGCGGACAACCGGCTCACCATCGATCTGATCAATCAGCTGGCCCCGAAACTGGGCCATGAAATGGGCATTGTTCACGGCGGAGGGCCCGGACTCATGAAAGAGGCCAATGATCTGGCCCGGCAGCACAACCTCGTGAGCGTGGGCATTGCCATTGATCTGGAAGGAGAGAATCAGGCCTCTTTAACCACCTGTGACGGATTGATCAAATACAATGAAGGACTGCGCCTGGCAAGGCAGGACCATCTCCAGAAGCTGAGCAACCTGCCGGTGGTCAATACCGGAGGGTACGGCAGTGCGGAAGAACTGGCCATCACCATTACCTCCATGAAACTGCATGAAAATCCTCTGACGCCCATTATCCTTCTGGACCCGGACAATCTCTGGGATCATGCCCGAAAACAGACGTTGAAGATCGCTGAAAAAAAATACGGTCCCGAGTTCATGCCCCGGCTGGTTCACTCATGCAATACCGCCCGGGATGCGGCCGATATCCTGCTGAAATTTCTGGAAAATCCGGACGCGTGGTATCAGAAGCACACGATTCCTTCAGAAAATGTGGAAAAAGCCCGGGCAAAAACCGTCCGGATCCGGCAGGCCGCCCTGGGCCAGGCGGTGGTGGAAACCTTTGACCGGCCCAATTTCCGGCTTACACCGTAAATTCCACTTTCCGGGATGCCACCGGGTCGGTGTAGGTGATCCGGACGGTAAATGTCTTGATATCGATATGGGCGGTTGCCGCATGCAGGTTGTGGGTCCATTCCAGAATCAGCTGGGTGTCCCTGGATCGGAGCAGGGTGAATTCACCATTGAAAGCGGGGTAGGAATTCCTGAACTCCATGAGCTTGAGCAGCCGCTGGACCACCGGTTTTTTAACCGCCTCTTTTATCTCTTCCAGGGTATAGTTGTGGCGGTTGATGTTCCGGCCCTGGCGGGTTTTTTCCACCAGATCGACATCGTTTTCCCCGGCCAGCAGTCCCACATAATAGACCTGGGGAATTCCGGGGGCGAAGAACTGGATGGCCCGGGCCGTGATATAGGCATCATCGTCCGATCCCAGGGCCGAATAATAGGTGCAGTTCACCTGATAGATGTCCAGGTTCTGGTATTCGGGCCCGGAGTAGGTTTTCTTGATATTGGAGCCTTTCTCGTACAGGTTTTCCAGGGTGGTGTCGATCTCCTCCCGGGTGAGCAGGTCTTCCACATCCACGACGCCGATGCCGTCATGGGTGTCCAGGGTGGTGATCTGCTTGCGGGGGCATTTTTTCAGCCAGGTTTTCAATCGTTTTGCCGTCCCCATGTACAGGCACTGGAGTACCAGCATGGGCAGGGAGAAATCATAGCACCAGTAACCCTTTTTGGCCAGTTTGAGTTGATAGGAGTAGTGTTCGTGGACTTCCGGCAGGATTTCCGTATCAAACGCCGATGCAAAATCTTTGAACCATTCCAGCAGTTCCCAGATTTTGGGTTCCAGAAAAAAGCAGTTGGTTCCCAGTTCCACTGTGGTGTAGGCAATGGCGTCCAGCCGGATCATTTTGGGCCGGTTTCTGGCCAGGCGGATGATGAACCGCCGCATGATCTCCCGTGTTTTGGGGGAGTCGTAATCCAGATCGATCTGTTCATAATCAAACGTACACCAGATTTTTTCCAGGGCCCCGTCGGGCCGCTCCAGGGTCAGGTAGGGCGGGCGGGGCTTCCGGGTGTAAACTTTGGCCAGATCCTCATCCTTGATCCATCCGTTGGGGGCCAGTTTATCAAAACTCAAGAACATGTCCGCATATTCACTGTCCGTTCCTTTGGCAATATAATCCTGGAAAAAGACCGACTGCCGGGAGATATGGTTGACCATAAAATCAATGACCAGGTCAAAGTCCCGGCCGATTTTTTCCACATCATCCCAGGTACCGAAAGCCGGGTCCACCTCATCATAGGTTTTAGGGGCAAACCCCCGGTCCGAAGAGGATGGATAAAAGGGCAGCAGGTGCACACCCTTGACGGCTTTTTGAAAATATTTGCGCAGCACATAGTGAAGTTCGGGCAGGTTCGCCCCCAGGCTGTCCGGATAAGTGATCAGCTGAATTTTGTTTTTAATACTCATGAGTCTTGTTTCTTTTCGGCTTTTTCAATAATCTGGTAATGATGAATGCCTTCCATCATACCTTCGGCATGGGGTTTTTGAGCAAAATAGATGTTTTTGGCATTTTTAAGGTGAGCCAGTTCCTGACAGAAATTGCCCACCACCAGTCCTAACGGTTCACCTTTGAGCATCTCTTCATCATTGCCGGAATCCCCGCACACCAGAAAATGGTTCAGCGGAATTTCCCATTTGTAGCTCAGATACCGGACTGCCTTGCCTTTGGATGCCCGTAAAGGAAGAATGTCCAGGTATTTGTCCTGGGAATAGATCAGGGTGTACCGGATCCGGTTCCGGGTCAATTTGTGATGGATCCGGGACAGACGGTCCTTTTGAGGGGCCATGTAATAGCTCAGTTTATAGGGTCCCTGAAGGTCCCGGGCCTGGGGCCGGATGAAATCGAAATCCGCCAGCAGCGACCGGATCCGGTCGGGTTTCCAGTCCTTGGAGATATGGGTCTGCCATCCTTTGTCGATGCGGCCGGAATCCCCGTAACTGATCCGGGAACCTACGTTGGAGATCACGATATCCGGTGTGGGGACGTTATGGGTTTTCAGCACATCCAGGGCGGAATCGGCTTTCCGGCCCGTGGCCACACCAAAACCCAGCACCTTGCGGTGTTGTTTCAGCAGGTCGGTCAGCTTTGCCAAAGCTTCAGGGTCGCCCCCCAGCAGGGTGTCGTCGATATCGGTAATCAGCATGTATTCAAGATCCTGAAGACGGCGTCCGATGGGGTGCGGTATTTTTTTCTTTTCGGTCCGGGACTGTGCGCGGGATCCGCACAGGGTCTGCACCTTTTGAACATATGCGGCGGCATGGCTTTTCCAGGTATAATGCTTCCGGGTATTTAAAATACCGTTTTTTGAGAATTCATCCCATTTCTCCGGGTCGGCAATGATTTTCCGGATGGCTCTGGCAATCTGTCCCGGATCCGTGGGATCCACCAGAATACCGCCCTTGCAGTTGTGCATGATATCTTTGGGTCCACCGTCATTTGTGGATACCACGGGCAGGCCGCAGGCCAATGCTTCCAGCAGCGTCAACCCGAAGGGCTCTGTCAGGGCCGGATTGACAAACACCCCGCGTTTCCTGGCCGCAATCCGGTAAAGTTCCGGGACTTCATGTTCAAAGTCATGTTTTTTGGGAATGGCCATTTTGCCGTACAGGTTGTACTTGTCCATGAGCAGCAGCATTCGGGTGAGGACATCCCGCTCGTTGTCCGGCATTTCAGAAATATCCTTGCGGATGCCGGCAAACACGGCCAGATTGGCCATGGCCTGAAGATCCGGGTCTTCCCCGAAGGCCCGGATCAGGCCCTGGATGTTTTTGCGCTTGTCCGGGCGGCACAGCACCAGAATCAAGGGTCTGTCCGGGTGCTGGAAAAACCGGTCCAGTTCCCGGGTCAAAGAGGCCCGGGTGAACAGTGCCTGTTCGGTTTCAGGGCCGTCCCCGTCGATTTCATGATAAAACGGATAGAACCGGTGGATACCGATGCCCGGCGGGATCACCTGATATTCGGGCAATGCCTGGTTGCGGTACTGGCCGTATTGCTCATCGATCTCCTGGCGGGTGGAGGCGATCACCAGGTCTGCGGATTTGAGAAGGGTCTCTTCCATGTCGATGCGGTGATCGATTTTCAGCTTCCGGTTCATCTCTTCCGGGTCCATGCCGTCATCCAGAAGCCGGGCTTTTTTGGAGCGTCCCAGAGAATGGCCGGTATACACAAAAGGAATGCCGAAAAATTCCGCCAGTTCCCGGGCCACATATCCGGCATCCGGATAATGACCGTGGACCAGATCGGGCAGGGCGTCTTCCCGGCGGATGAACTTGATGGTCTTGTCCACAAATTCATCCAGAAACGGCCACAGACGCTCCTTTTTCAAATATTTCCTGCCGCCGCACTGGATCCGGACGATCCGGCAGTTGTCATTGACCGGTTCAATCTCTTTGGCATAGTCATCGGAAAAGGATTTGTCCTGGATCAGGCGGGTGAACAGATCCACCTGCCGGACATCTTCGCGTTCCGACAGTTTCCTGCACAGTTCCACCACATATTTGATCTGGCCGCCGGTGTCGGCATCATATCCCAGTTCCATGTTCCGGTGCCGCACCAGGCCGTGAATACTGAACATCTGAATATACAGTCTGCTGTCAGAAGCCATGTGGGTCCATCCTTTGCTTGAATTCCCGGTAAATATGATCGTCTTTGGGCAATGCCCCTTCCAGAGTGCAGATATGGGCGGCAAATTCAGACGCCAGGTTCATGCATGCCTCCGGCGGCAGGTGTTTGAGTATTCCGGCCGCAGACATGGCGGCATAGGCATCCCCGGCCCCCACGGTGTCTATGATCGGTTTCACGGGTACCGCCGGGCAGTGAAGGGCCGTATCCCCGGTGATCCAGGTGCTGCCGCCCCGGCCCCGGGTGAGGATGATGCGGCGGATGCCGTGCTCCGTCATCAGCCGCCGGGCGGCTGTTTCTTCTCCGGCGCCTCTGGAAATGCCGGTATTCCCGGCCGCCTCCCACAGTTCTTCCTGGTTGAGTTTCAGAATATCCGCCCCGGACAGACAGGTCCGGATCACGGCTGCATTAATGGAAGCCGGCCGCAGGTTGATGTCGCAAAACACCCGGGTTTCAGGCGGTTTCCGTTCCAGAATCCGCTGGATCAGGGCCTGTCCCGGTTTCGTACGCTGAACCAGGGAGCCGAAATATACCAATTCCGGGGCCCGGGCCAGCAGAGACCTCACATGGTGGTCAAATCCGATCCGGTCCCAGGCCGTGTTCTGTGTGATGGTAAAGTCATGACCATCTTCCGTGAGATCCACCTGAACCGTGCCGGTGGGAAGATCCGCATCCACCTGGATATCGGTGACATCAAACCGGTGATCTGTCAGAAAGGTCAGAATCTCTTTGCCCAGATCATCACTGCCCACCCGGGAGACGAACCGCACGTCACATCCCAGTTTTTTCAGATGAAAGGCGAAGTTGAACGGGGCACCGCCCAGTTGACGGCGGTTTTCAAAAAGATCAAACAGTATTTCTCCTGTGACCAGAATCATGGTCTTCATATACCATTGTGCACGGATCCGGTCAAGGCGGCAGGCCGGCAGGTCGCCGCTTTTGAGTAAAGTTTTGACACCGGCTGCAAAAATCTGATAAAGAAAGCCTGTCATTGTAAACTGTAGACGGGAGATTTCCGTATGGGGGATCAGCTTTCCAGGTTCCAGCATCTGGGTCAACTCATGCAAACCAACGGGTTGGATATGATTTCATCCCTGTTGATTTTGATTGTCGGCCTGATCCTTACCAAATGGGTCGTAAAAAAAATACGTATCCTGTTAAATAGATTCATCAAAAATACCACCACGGTCTCTGTTGCAGCCAATTCAACGGGAGTGGTTCTTCTGGGACTGGTGATCACGGCTTCAGCCATGGGGGTGGGCGTCACCCCCGGCCCGCTGGTGACCCTGATGATGATTGTCGTTTTGATTGCCGTCGGCGTTATCCTTGTTTTCCGTCCTTTGATTCCCACGTTGCCCTTTAAAGTGGGCGATTATGTCAAAGTCGGCACTCTTTTGGGAAAAGTGGAAGCCACCACCGTATTGAACACAAGACTCCGCACGTTTGACGGAAAAACCTTTTTTGTCCCGAATCGTCAGATTTTAGATGATATCGTCATTAATTATCATTATACAAAAACCCGGCGGGTGAAAATCGATGTAACCCTACGGTATGATCAGGATCTCATCAAAGCCAAACGCGTGCTTGAAGCAGTGATGATCGAAGATGCCCGGGTGCTGCCCAAACCCAACCCACAGGTGTATGTGCTGGAACTGGGTTCCAACGGCGTGCGGCTGGGGGGACGCTGCTGTGTAAACAACCTCAAATTCTGGGTGACAAAATGTGATCTGCTTGAAAAAACCAAAGTGCGTTTTGACCGGGAAAATATTGAATTCGCCCACCATCAGCTGGATATCAATTACAAGCGGATCCAAAAAGAAACGGCCGAAGACATGATTGAACCAATGCCGGGAGAATAAAATGAAACTTGCCGAAGGAATGGAACTGATCGCCCGGGACTGGATTGTCAAACCCCAAGGATTCCGGGTGAAATTTCAGCAAATGATCAATGGTGAGCTGGTAACCGGGTATTCACCGTCCCTGGAGGAAAATTGGCTGGATTCCGATGTCACCACCTGGCGGTATGCCTGGAAACTGGCCATGGCGTCAGCATCGGATGACAACCGGCCTGTGGAGGGAAGTCTTGTGAATATCACAGTGGTGGATGACAAAGACAGGTCTGTAAATTATTATGTGACGGGCAGGCCCCAGGTGTTCAATGCGTTCTGTGCCAAGTCTTTTTAAGGCTTTGGTTGACAAAACCGGAAAACCCGTCCTATTCTCTGGCGACAGCAACCGCTGTCCGGTGTTGGAATTATTTGGTGCTGTGCAGAGAAATTTTCAACAGAATCTGGAGGAACCATGAACATAGAAGAAACAATGCAGAACAACACCTGTGTGGTGCGGGTGACCGGTCGGCTGGATGCTGTCACGGCCCCGGAACTGGATCAGGCGGTGATGCGGATCATCGATCAGGGAAAACACAAGATGGTGTTTGACCTGACCCATCTGGAATATGTGTCCAGTGCGGGATTGCGGACCTTTCTGGTGGTGGCCAAGAAGTTGAAAGGATTGAACGGTGAACTGAGCCTGGCCGGTCTCCAGGGCAACATCAAGGAGGTGCTGGAGATCTCCGGATTTCCGTCCATTCTGCCCTGCTATGACAGCATGGACGATCTGCCGGCCTGAAAAATCCCGGCAATGCCGAAAATTTATGGAAGGGCCATGCGGAAGGTGAGAATGTTTTTGTTCTCCTTCCGGGCATACCAGACATCATCAATCATTTTTTTGATAAAAAAAATGCCCAGGCCGCCCACGGTCCGTTCTTCCAGAGACAGACCGGTATCCGGATCTTCAACAGACAGCACGTTAAAGGCCGGCCCATTGTCTTCAAACGAGATTAGTAAATGGTGCTTATCCGACAGGAAGCAACCCACCGAGACATCCCCGGGGGCATCCTCGGGATAAGCATAACTGAAAATATTCATCAAAGCTTCTTCCGATCCCAGCTGCAGTTTGAGAATCCGGTCTTCGGGCAGCGAATGCCCCCGGGCACAGGCGGTAATGAATTCCTGAAACGATTCCAGGTTTTGGATGCAGGCGGGCAGGGTCAGTTTTTTCCGGGGATCATCCATGGCATAAATCCATCATGACTTCCCGGACGGGTATCGGCTGGCTGACGTTTTTCAATTGCAGGTTCACGGGCTCGGATAAAAATATCCGGTCTTTAATGTGGCAGGACGTCCTGTCGGTAATCAGAATTTGCCCGTTACTGGCATGGGAACAGATCCGGGCCGCAATATTGGTCACCGGGCCGGATGCGGTATAGGTCCACCGGTCACCGGCGATGCCGTTGAACCGGGTGGAGCCCACGGATGCGGTGCCGGAATTGATGCCCATGTTGACGCACACCGGAGCGAATTTCCCTTTTAAGGAATGATTGATGTCCTGGGTTCGTTTTTTGATGCCCAGAGCCCCGGATACCGCGTTGAACGAATGGGTTTCTGGATCTTCATCCTGAAATAGAATCATCAGTCCGTCCCCGGCGGTTTCGTTGATGTCTCCTTTGTTTTCCACAATTATATTTAAAAATTCACTGAAATAGGTTTCAATCAGATAATTCATTTTCTCCTGGGAAGTGGTCTCACTCATTTTGGTGTACCCGGCAATGTCCAGGAAAAGTACGGAAAGATCTTTTTCATGTTTGTTCAGATCCGGATTTTCCGGATTGTCGGTGATCAGGTCCTGAACCGACCGGGGAACAAATTTTTTCAGATGCAGCTCAATGCTTTCCAGCAACTGGACCCGGGTCAGGGTTTCCTCGAGCTTGCGGTTCTTTTCCTTGATTTCCTGGATCAATTGTTCCAGGTTATATTCACGGGATTCCACCTTGACGATCATCATGCCGAATGCCTCGGCCAGCTCCGCGACCATGGGCGGATATTTGTCCGTATTGGTCAGTTCCATGAGGCTGTCGGTCTCATCATAGGCCCCCATGGACACTTTTCTGGCTGAATCCAGTAAAATTTTATATAATTTGTCATTGCTGTTATTCATAAATATCCCCATACCGTTTCAGGCGATCGGTTGTTTAGATATTTTATGTTATTACGCTTTTTTTTTATGAAAAATCAATGAATTTTGTGTTGATAAAAGGATTGGCTACCCGATATAAGAGAGGCCCGACCATCAAACAGATGGAGATCGCCTGTTTTGAAAGAAATCGATCCTGCTGAAAAAGTACCGTGATTCAATCAGAGCCGGATTTCTGTGATGGCCTTTGATATTCTGGCGGGCGGGGCATGTGTTCTGGGAAATTTGATTTTCTGGATTTTTTTTAAACCGGAAGCATGATATATTTTGAATTTTAACTGTTTGACAGGAATGGAAACCATGTTGAAAAAAATGTTTGATTCTGATTATCGGAATCGGCATCCCCTTGGGCTAAAAGCCGAAAAATCCTATCGGATTGTGACGGTCCGGAATCAGACGTTTCAGCCGTTTATATTGTCCCGCAAAGGGTTCAGGCAGGGAATCCAACCGTCTGATGCGGCGGATCTGTTTCATGGGCGATGCTGACATAACCAAGGCTGATGGCTCAAAGTTTGATGACATCTGTTCATTTACGAGAAGGACAAATTGATCAATTTGCCGTATGTGATTGTCAATCAGTATTCTTAAATCATTACTAAACATATCAGGAGACATGCAAGATGGGAGACAATTATTTCAATACCCTGCCGTTGCGGCTGCAACTGGCGGAATTATCCAAATGCCGGTTTATGGATACTTCGGAATTTTCCGGCGTGGACGCATTGAAAGGCAAAAAAATCGTGATTGTGGGCTGCGGTGCCCAGGGGCTCCATCAGGGGCTGAATTTGCGGGATTCCGGTCTGGATGTTTCCTATGCCTTGAGGGACGGAGCCATCGCTGAAAAACGGCAGTCCTGGAAAAATGCCACGGATCACGGATTTGTGGTGGACACATATGAGCGGTTGCTGCCGTCGGCGGATCTGGTGATCAATTTGACCCCGGATAAACAGCATTCATCGGTTGTGGCGGCAATCATGCCGTTGATGAAAAAAAATGCCTGTCTGTCGTATTCCCATGGATTCAATATTGTGGAAGAGGGCATGAAGATCAGGGAAGATCTGACCGTGATCATGGTGGCGCCAAAATCGCCCGGAACCGAGGTCAGGGAAGAATATAAACGCGGATTCGGTGTTCCCACACTGATCGCGGTCCATCGGGAAAACGATCCCCGGGGCGAAGGCCTGACACTGGCCAAAGCCTATGCCGCGGCCACCGGCGGTCACCGGGCCGGGGTCCTGGAATCATCGTTTGTGGCGGAAGTGAAATCAGATCTCATGGGCGAACAGACCATTTTGTGCGGCATGCTTCAGGCCGGATCTCTGCTGTGCTTTGACAAGATGATTGAAAAAGGCATGGATGAAGGATATGCGTCCCGGCTGGTCCAGTATGGGTGGGAAACGATCACCGAGGCCCTGAAACACGGAGGCATCACCAACATGATGGATCGGCTGTCAAACCCGGCCAAGGTCCGGGCCTTTGAGTTGAGCGAACAGCTCAAACAGATTCTGAGGCCGTTGTTCAACCGGCATATGGATGACATCATGTCCGGCAGGTTCTCGGAAACCATGATGAAAGACTGGGCCAACGATGATGTCAACCTGCTCACCTGGCGGGCCCAGACGGCAGACACCCCTTTTGAAAAAGCGGTGTCCCGGGAAACGGAACTGTCTGAACAGACCTATTTTGATCACGGGATTCTCATGGTGGCCATGGTCAAGGCCGGGGTGGAGCTGGCCTATGACACCATGGTCTCCGCCGGGATTGTGGAGGAATCCGCGTATTATGAATCGTTACATGAAGTGCCGCTGATTGCCAATCTCATTGCCCGGAAAAAATTGTATGAAATGAATGTGGTGATTTCCGATACCGCAGAATACGGGTGTTATCTTTTCAGCCACAGTGCGGTTCCCATGCTCAAAGAATTCATGACATCCATTGATACGGATGTGATCGGCCAAGGACTGGATACCCCGGACACCGGAGTGGACAATATCCGTTTGATTCAGGTGAACCAGGCCGTCCGGTCCACATCCGT
>CALGAJ010000032.1 GCA_937951975.1 uncultured Desulfotignum sp. | reverse complement strand
ATCAATTTTGCACCCGGCCTTCCCAAAACAAGATCCGGTAAAATCATGCGCCGGATCCTGCGCAAAATCGCCACCAACGATTACGATCAACTCGGAGACATCTCCACCCTGGCGGATTCCGATGTGGTGGGCACCCTGATCGACAGCCACAAGGCCCTGGTCAAATAGACACGGATCCGTGCCGGGACATCCGTTCCGGCACGGATTTTCCCGGGAGCGGTTTCAAAGCCGCTCCCGGCAGCTCCTTTCATGTTTTTTCCTTAAAAAACGGCGGCGGATTTGACATTTCCGGTCTTTTAGGCAATGATTCCGCATGAACATTCGCCCGGACATGGATTGCCGCCAGATCATCGATACCTCAAAAGGTGGAAAACACCCGGTCATTGTACAGATCCTGACGCTGTCAGATATTCAGAACCGGGTATTTTCTCCGGGAATGCACCCGGATGGCCCGTCCATGAAAAACCGGACATTCGCCCCCTCAATGTTCAGAAAAGCGTTTCTGTCAGACGAAGAAATGGTCCGGGTCAACCGGTTCAAGGCGTTGAAAAAACAGATGGAATGGGTCTGCGGCCGGTTCGCCTTGAAACTTCTGGCCAGAGATATCCTGGAGCCAGCCATGCCCCTGGATCAGATCCGGATTGATTACCGGGAAAAAGGGGCGCCGTATCTGACGCAGTTCCCGGAAATTTCCATTTCCTTGTCCCACAGCGGTGATTACACCGCTGCCGCCATCTGCCTGGACACGCAAATCGCCCTGGGAATCGACATTGAAAAAATCGGGAACATGCCGGATCAGGGGTTCATGGAAACCGCATTCACGGCAGAGGAGATCCGGTCCATGCCGGCAAATGCCGGGTCCGTGTTCCGCCACTGGACCCTGAAGGAGGCATTTTTAAAATACCTGGGTCTGGGATTCAACGAGAGTCTCCACCATGTGGCGGTCATCAAAGATCAGATTTATCGCTGCAAAAAAAAACAGGCGGTTCACACCTGGTCCTGTTTTCTGAATGCCCCCTATGTGGTGAGCCTGGTATACGGCAGAAAAAAATAACCGGGAAACCACCCGGAGAGGGCTTCCCGGTTTCGGTTCAAGGGCATGTCAAAGGAGGGTCAACATCTCCGGGCTTTAAAGTGGTGCGTCTCTTATGCTGTCTTGATCTCGATCTGACGCGGTTTGGCGGCCTCGGATTTGGGCATGTGAAGAACCAGCACCCCGCTTTTCAGTTCTGCTTTGACATTATCCACATCAATGGTCTGGGGCACTGAAAAATTCCGCACGAATTCCACATTACCGAATTCTTCCCAGGAAGCCGCGCCCCCGGCTTCCAGTTTTCTGACCCCGGACAGGGACAGACGGCCGTTATCGATATTCACGGAAACCTCTTCCTTTACCACGCCCGGCATGTCCGCATACAGCAGAATCTCGTCATCGTTTTCGTAAATATCCACCGCCGGCGCGACTTCATACAGTTCTCTGGTCTTTTCTATATTCCGGTCTTCTCTTTTGGCAATTTCAGTGTTTTTATCCATGATACGCCTCCAAATGTTTTGATGGTTCAAAATGTTTCGGGCCCTGAATCAAACAGATTAACTGATGGTAATCTGTCTGGGTTTGGCTGCTTCGGATTTGGGCAGGGTCAGATACAGCACGCCGTCTTTCAATTTGGCTTCCACCCGGGTGCTGTCCACATCATCGGGCAGGGTAAAGCTGCGGGAAAAAGTACCGTTCAGTCTCTCGGTCTTGTGCACCTTGTATCCCTCAGGCACATCCTGTTCTCTTTTACCGGAGATCTCCAGATAATTGCCCTGGATCTTGATATCCAACGCATCTTTGTCCATGCCCGGAACCTCCAGTCTCATCTCAAAGGCGTCGCCGCTCTGGTACAGATTGGCCCGGAGAAATCCATCCTCCAGAGGCCAGGAACTTCTGTATGGCCGGTTGTAATCTGTATAAAGGTTGTCCAGCCGCTGCCGGATCAGGTCCATGGTCCCGAATAATCTGTCGATATCACTGAATCTTGTAAACATAATGCATCCTCCTGTTTTCATGGGGTTTATTTTTGCTTTCTTCGATGATGCCACCCGCTTTTTGAACTCAAATTTAGGTATCAAAAATATCATGTCAATATCTGTCAATTATTTTTTTTAAAATATTTATTTAGTAATATAAAGAACACTTCACTTATTTGACACTTTCACAGAAATGGAATAACCCTCTTTAAAAGCCTCCGGATCCAACCCGGGGGTTGAGAAATACAACCCATTGTTTTAAAACATTATAATCATAAACCACACACCGATTTTTTATTTATCACAAAAATAAGACCACTGGGTTGGGTGTCAAGAAAAATTTCATTACTAATAATTTTATTATTGACATAATAATGAATTTCAGATTAACATCAAAACCGGATGTGGATTTAAAAAAGCATTATCAGATCGGAAGAGC
>CALGAJ010000031.1 GCA_937951975.1 uncultured Desulfotignum sp. | reverse complement strand
GCTCCTTGACTGAGAGGGCTATAAGTTCCACCGGCCTGCTCAGGTCAAGGTCTCCATCAGCTGCCTTATGATATTGCCTGTTTTTAATGGGGATATTGTCATCACCGGTGAAGGATTCAAGGCCGAGCCATTTACGGTAAGCGGCAATATGCTCAATTCCTGGCAGGGTCCTTGGAAATACAACCTCTGCCAACGCAATCGTGTAAAGGGAACCATCTTCACGCCGGCAATCTGCCGTCAGTCCGCGTCTGATATTTCCATCATAATCAATTGTTATTATTGAAACCGGCACACCAATCACAAAACCGTCTGTGGGAAAAGTGACATTATCTTTCAAGGCCTGACAAAAGGCCGTGAAAATATCATCATCGCTGTACCCATTTTTTGTGATCTGTGCGATTATTTCATCCATAGTTTCCATTATATTATCCTCTATGTTTCCTTCCACACCCCGGCCTTTACCAGCCTTTGGATCAAGGCTTTTCGCCGCATGTGACCGGCCATGAATTTTTTCAGCTCGTTTTTGAAACGGCTGGGGTCCCCGAATTTTCCATGTGCTTCAGAAATATCCACAATGGAACGGCAGACTTCGTCATAGGCGAGACCGGAGCCCCGCTGAACAGTCTGTTGAAGGGATTCCCACATCTCAGGTGTTTTTTTTGACAGGTCTTTAAGAAAATTTTCTCTTTCCTTCCGGCGCTTGGCTTCCTGCTGCTTTCGTTTCTGTTCTTCCTTTATCAGACGGATCTTTTCCGCTTTTTTCGCATTCTCCCACAACGCAGCAACTGAACGCTGCGGCGGTATATCCGCGTCTTTTGGCATTTCACGCTGCCATGCCATAAAGTCTTTCTGTAATGATCTTACAGCCTGTAAACCTTCGCCCTCCAGGATCTGCCTGATGACGGCTTTTAATTGCTTTTCAGGCAGATCATCAATCCAGCTGTCCATTTTTTCATGAGATACCGCCACAGTCTGGAATTTTTTACTGCCTATTCCTGCACCTGCCAGCAAGTCCGGGTCCACTTCCAGGAATTCAGCCAGGGCCTGCTGTGAAGGGGTCAAATCCCCAAGGCCATTGACCGGCAGCGGCTCCATCTGATCATCATCAATGGTTCCATGGGTCACGGCTGCCAGCCACCCGATATAAAGGCTTCGGATATCCCCGCGCAACAGTTCTTCCCGAACCGGTGCCAGCCGAGTCATCCAGCCCTGGCCTCCTTCCTCGCCAAACCGGCCGTAATTTTCCGATTCCTCCAGATACCAGGTAATGATCCAGTGGGTTTTGGTGGACTCAAAATCCAGCATGTAACGAATCTTAAAAGCCTCAACCGTTTCCTGTGAAAGCGCGTCAATGGGCAGGCGCACCATAAAGGTGGCGGTCATCCAGTTGGCCACATAGACATGGACATCAAAATAATGCTGCATCAGTTTGTCCGGGTCGCCTTTCAAATCTCCCCAGTTGTAATGGTTGATAAAGCTGACCGGCGTGATTTGAGCCCGGGTTGAAATTTGTCGCAGCGCACTGGTTTCTTCCCCGGTCAACGGGCGGTCGATGGCCAGGAACTCGTAATATTGGTATTCACTCATGATTTTGCTTTGATATCTTATTCTTTGTTTAAGGCCTCTTTTAATTTTTGGACACCGGATACGGCATTTGAAAGTTCAGACTCGTAGAGTGGGATCAACAAATCGTGGGATGCCGGGTTCATTATCCTTTTCAGTGTTTCCCTGGTCTGTTCCAAAAGTTCGATATTAGAGAGCACCACCAGTTGCTCAATGGTTGCATGGTCCCGTATGTTTCCTTTTTCTTTGGGGTGGGCTTTTCGCCACGTTGCCGCAGTCTGGCTGAACAGGGCCAGATTGAGAAGATCGGCTTCATCCGCGTAAACAAACCGCTGTTTTGATTTTGACAGGTCATCAGGGATCAAGTGCTCTTTGACGGCATTCGTGGTTTGTATCCATTTTTTAGGAGATAATGTAAAACTGTTGAAACCTGCCTCATTGATAAAGTGGTCGAATTCGACCCCTTTAAAATCCGGATTGTTCAATTTTT
>CALGAJ010000030.1 GCA_937951975.1 uncultured Desulfotignum sp. | reverse complement strand
ATCCCAATATCCTGATCAATCTGTTTCACCTGCAGTCGGGTGAAACCCTTCACAATCTTTCCGATGAGATGATGCAGCAGCTCAAGGAAAATTCCTCCCGGGCCCATGGCGCCATCATTGATGTCGTGCGGGAAGGCATTGAAAAAGGCATTTTCATCGATGAACACCCGGTGGCCCTGGCAGATGTGCTGTGGGGGGCCTATGCCGGCATCGTGCTCTGGGTGGATTCCAAAAAAAAGCTGGATAATCACAAGGATTTTGTCAGATCCACCCTGAATACGGCATTCAAAGTGATAATCCAGGGCTTGAAAAGAAACTGATTTCTGCCTGTCAGGCCAAGCCGTCCAGAAGATGCTTCACCTTTCCGATCATGTCTTGTGTTGTAAACGGTTTCTGCACAAAGACGGTGCCGTTGTTCAGTGCCCCCTGATGCGCAATGGTGTCGTATGTGTAGCCGGACATGAACAATACCTTTAAATCCGGATACAGGGCTGTCAGCTCGACGGCCAGGTCCTTGCCGTTCATTTCAGGCATGACCACATCCGTCAAAAGCAGATGAATTTTGCCGGGATGGTTTTTGGCAAGATTCATGGCCTTTGCGGGCGAATCTGCTGCTAAAACAACATACCCGTGACGTTCAAGCAGAATCCGGGTCATCTTGAGGATCGCTGGTTCATCCTCCACCAGCAGAATGGTTTCATTACCGGTTTGGACTTTTTTTTGTGAAGGCTGGGCTGGCTCAGGCGGCGGCTCGGTTAAGACATGTCTGGGCAGGTAGACGGAAAAACGGCTGCCCCGGCCGGGGTCACTGTATGCCTGGATGAATCCGTTATTCTGTTTGGCGATGCCGTATACTGTGGCCAGGCCGAGCCCGGTGCCTTTTCCCGGTTCCTTGGTGGTGAAAAACGGCTCAAACACGTTTTTAAGGGTTTCAGGGTCCATACCGCAGCCATTGTCGCTGACGGATAGAACCACAAAATCTCCGGGAAGCGCTTCGGTAAGATCGCTCATCGGTTTGTCGTCAATCGCCGTGACAGTGGTTTCAATGGAAATTCTGCCGGTGCCGGAGATGGCATCTCTGGCATTGACACACAGGTTGGCCAGAATCTGATGGATCTGGAAGGGATCCATTTTTACAGGCCATGAATTTTCTGCCGGTTTCCAGGCCAGTTCGATATTTTCACCAATGAGCCGGTGCAGCATTTTCAGCATGGTTTCCACCGTATCATTCAGGTCGATCACTTTCGGACTGATGGTCTGCTTCCGGGCAAAGGTCAATAATTGCCTTGTCAGATCCACTGAACGCTGGGCCGCTGTCTGGATTTCCTTGATGTCTGAATACACAGAGCTGTTTTTTTCAATCTTTGTCAATGCCAGATCTGAATATCCCAGAATGACCCCCAGCATGTTGTTGAAATCATGGGCCACTCCGCCGGCCAGCCTGCCGATGGATTCCAGTTTCTGGGCCTGAATCAGCTGATTCTGGAGTTTTTCCTTTTCCGCTTCCGCCTGTCGGGTTTCGGTGATATCCACAAAAATACAGGCAAACTGGCCGGGGCCCGGACAATAGGCCGTTACCTGAAACGTTTTGTTCAATTCCCGGGAAACGCTTTCGAATTCGGCCGGGTCACCGGTGAGTGCAACCCGGCCGAAACGATCGATCCATTCGGATTCCCCTTCCGGAAGCACTTCACGAAAGGTTTTGCCGGTCACGGTATCTGCTTTCAAACCGGTCATTTTCTCAAACGCCGGATTCACGGCAATGAACCGGTAATCCACCGGGGTGCCCTGATCATTGCAGATGATTTCGTGCAGGGCGAATCCGTCGAGCATTTTATCAAACAGGTTCTGATAGGCCAGCTCGGTTTTTTTGCGTTCCGTCAGGTCCCGGATGATGATACAGGCTTTTCGGGTGCCGTCGATATCCTGATAAATGGAAGAGGCCAGTTCGGCCGGAAACCGCGTGTTGTCGGACCGGATCATGGTCAGTTCCGCTCTGGCCCTGCCGGTCCGTTTCCGTTCTTCAAGGGCTTTTGACAGTCGGGGGTCGGTGGTGTCCATCACGCCGTTCCGGCCGAGTTTCCGTATTTCATCCACGGTTCGACCCAACATGCGGCAGGCGGCCGGGTTGGCATCGAGGATCTCCCCGTCCGGCACGGTCAGCAGAATGGCATCCAGGGAATTGTCAAAAAGGGATGAATAGCGGAGTTCGCTTTTTTTCCGGGCCTCTATTTCCTGTTCCGCTTCTGCGATCTTTTTTTGCAGTTTTTTTATCAGACGTTCATTGTGTATCTGCAGCGTCGCTTTGTCGGACAGAACGTCTGAATCATCTGAAATGGCGGACGTGCCGGCATTTTCCAGTTCCTGTTTGACTGCCGCTATCAGTACATCCGGTTCACAGGGTTTTTCAAAGAACCGGTTCGCTCCCAGTTTCATGGCAAATGCCTTGTCTTTGTCACTGGTATAGGTGGCACTGAAAATGATAATAGGGATTTGATGGAATGTATCATGGGTCTTGACTTTCCGGCACAGCTGAAATCCGTCCATTTCAGGCATCAGAAGATCGCTGATGATCAGTTCAACGGGATGGGTTTCAAGCAGTTTCCACGCCTGGATTCCGTTGGCGGCGGACACCACTTCATATCCATGCCCCTGAAGCAGGGTTTTCAGCAGGTACAGATTTTCTTCATAGTCATCGACGATCAAAATAGTCATGGTCTGGACGTTCCTCGCTTCATGGCAGGTATTGCCTGATTTCATCCACAAAGGTTTCCGGGTTGATGGGTTTTTCAATATATCCGGTGGCACCGGCGGCCAGAATGTTTTCCCGGTCTCCGGCCATGGCATAGGAAGTGACGGCAATGATGGGAATATCCGCCATTTCCTTGTGGGTTTTCAATGCAGCGGCCACTTCATATCCATCCATTTCAGGCAGCTGTATGTCCAGTAAAATGGCACGGGGTGTGTGCTCAAGAGCGGCTTTGATGCCGTCCCGCCCGTTTTCCGTGCCGATGATGGAAAATCCGTTTTTTTCCAGCAGAAATTTCATCATATAGAAATTCTGGGCGTTGTCTTCAATGATCAATAATTCATTTCCCATGGGACACCTCACAGTTTTTCGGAAGACAGAGAGTAAAAGTGCTGCCCTTGCCCTCTTGGCTCCGGACATCGATACGGCCGTTCATCATCTGAATCAGTTTTTTGCAGATGGAAAGTCCCAGCCCGGTGCCTTCCCGTTTCCGGGACAGGCCGGTGTCGATCTGATGGAACGGCTGAAACAGCCCGGAAATCTCATCCGGATGGATCCCGATGCCCGTGTCTTCCACAGCCAGCAGATAATGGTCTTTTTCCGGGCGGCATACCACCCGGATATGGCCCTGTTCCGTAAACTTGACCGCATTGTTGAGCAGATTGATGATGATCTGCTCCAGGCGGCGCTGATCCGTGGTTACCTCGCTGACTGTTTCATCGATTTCAACAAGCAGTTCAAGGGCTTTTTTCTGAGCCAGGGGCTGCACCAGGTGCACGGTTTTTTCAATGGAATCCCGCAGATCAAAACAGGAAAAAGACAACGACAGCTGCCCGGCCTCGATTTTGGAAATGTCCAGGACATCGTTGATCAGGGCCAATAGATGCCGGGAACTGTTCTGCACCATGCCCAGCTGTTTCTGCTGTTCTTCATTTAACGGGCCGGCCAGTCCCTGAAGCAGGATACCGGTGAACCCGATGATGGAGTTGAGCGGGGTGCGCAGCTCATGGCTCATGGTGGCCAGAAATGCGGATTTGAGATGATCGGCTGCCTGGGCTTTTTCCATGGCCACGGTCAGTTCGGCGGTGCGGTCTTGCACCTGTTTTTCCAGATTTTGGGCATGCTGCTGCAGATCCCTGTTCAGTTGATTGATTTTCTGTTCCGCCTGTTTGAGCGGGGTGATGTCGGAACCGATGCTCAGAATCTCTTTTGGCAGTCCCTTGTCATCAACAATCAGGCGGTTTCGCCAGTCGATCCAGACCCGGTCTCCATTGCGCCGGATATTTTCATTGATGTGCTGTTCATAGGCTTTAAACCGGTCCGGAATGTCCCGGATGATTTTATTCAGGTTCCGGCCCGTGGATTCCATTTCAGGGACAATGGTGTCGGTCATCTGCTTCCCGATGATTTCAGGTTCGGTGTAGCCGAAAAATTGCAGGCCGAAATCGTTTAAAAACAGGATACGTCCATCCACCGACCATCTTAAGATAATGCTGTTGGCCAGGGTGACCAGTTCCCGGTATTTTTTTTCACTGGTCTGCAAGGTATGATTCACATTTTCCAGCTGCCGGGTCCGCACCGTGACCTGTTTCCGGAGAATGGCGCTTCCCGCCAAAGCCGCGATCAGAAAAACCATGATCAAAAGACCCAGCATTTGAATCCAAAGGGGGAGTGTGAATTTGACTTTTTCCGCTGTCCAGGTTTTCAGGGACTGGTAGTAAACCGAATCCGGATCTTTTTTCAAGGAGGCCAGATGGGTGTCGATGGCGTTGAGCAGATCCTGGCGGGTGCCGACAGCGGCGGCAAAGAACAGGTTGCTGGGATGAAAAATCACTGCCGTGTCCTCGAGATCGAAGTCTTTGGCATACTGCAGCCCATAAAAACGGTTGGTGATGGCGGCATCCACTTCTTTGTCCCGGGTGATTTTAAACAAGGTCGTGTAATCCGGAACAGTGATGAGCGTGGAATTCATCTCGAATCCCTGCTTCAGCTCTTCAAATGCTTCTTTTTGAATGGACCGGTCCAGCACGGCGATTTTTTTTCCATTGAGATCCAGAATCGATTTGATGCCGCTGCCCTTGGGAGCATAGACCTGAAACCAGGAGGACAGCACCGGTACCTGATGATAGGAATAATGTTTTTTGCGCTCAGGAGACGGGGCCACATCCGGCATCAGGTCGATCTCGCCACTGGTTACCCGGTCCAGGCCTTCAGCCCAGGTGCCGGTCACATACCGGATCTGCCACCCTTGTTTTTTTGAGACATATTCAATGACATCTACAAAAATTCCAGCCGGTTTCCCTGAAGCGTCGGTGAATACTTTGGGAGCGTTTTCATAGATCCCGATTTTCACGATCCTTGCATGGGCGGTACCACAGAAAAAAGATGGAATCAATGTCATCCATAAAAGCAGGATGGATATGAAAAACACATTTTTCCTGAAAATGCTGCAGAACCGGTTCATGATACTACTCCCTTCTTCAGCTGAAGTTTGACTATTAAAGTGAGTCTTTCATGGTTTGTCAAGAAAAACGATATTTTAGTCGATCACATGACCGGGGCAAGGTTTGGTTACCATCTTTCACCAGTTGCAAAAAAGGGTCTTGATTATGAAATTGTTGTTGATTCCGGGGCAGTTTCAGTTTTAAATAACGGTTTGACTTTGTTTTGAACAATAATGAAATAGGATGATATATGGCACGCGTTCCCTTTACAGCGAGAAAGATCTCAATCTGTGGGTGTATCCTGACAGGCCTGATTTTCACCCTGGTTTTATGCGAAACCTGCCTTGCACAGGGCAAGAATTTTTCAGCAGATTCACTGTTGTTTCTGGGCAATGAAAATCTGCCGCCGCTGATTTATCCGGATCATGGAGAATATACCGGGATTGCTGTCGATCTTGCACAGGCAGTCATCCAACGGCTGAACCAGCCCGCGGCACTTCAATTCATGGAATGGTCCCAGGCACAGAAGCAGGTGCTTGAAGGAAAGGCGGATGCAGTGGTGGCCGATAAATGGGTAGGAAGCTATATTATGGCGAAAAACAGGTTCAAGGGCATCAGAAAACTGTGTACGTTTTATGTCAGTTATTCTGCCATAGCGGTAAAAAAGGGAAACACGGCGTTGCTCAAACAGATAAACAGCGCGGTCGCCCAACTTAAACAGGATGGCACATATGCTGAAATACTCAGGAAATGGGAACCCCAAGAAGTGGTTTTTATCACCCGGGAAAGGGCGTTGTTTCAAAAGCTTGTGTTTGGAGCAGTGTTGAGTGTTCTCTGCGTGATTCTGATCTTTGTTTTTTTTATGAAAAGAGAAATAAGAAAACGCAAAGCATTGACGACCCGACTCAAAACAATAGCCAAAATCGATCCTCTCACCGGTCTTTTGAATCGACGGGCCATCAAAACCGTTATCGACAGGGAAATGTATCGAAACAAGCGTTACGGGGTTTCTGCAAACCTGCTGCTGATGGATATCGATCATTTCAAACACATCAATGATCAATTCGGTCACAATGCCGGAGACGATGTGCTCATTAAAATAGCGGAAACGATCCGGTCCGTGATCAGAGAAACCGACACTTGTGCCCGGTGGGGCGGAGAAGAGTTTATGGTCCTTGCTTCCGATTCAGGCATTGGCGCGGCTGTCGCCATTGCGGAAAAAATCCGGAAATCCGTCATGGAAACGGATTATAAAGTGATCGACCAAGTGACTGTCAGCATCGGCGTTTCTGAATATCAGACCGGTGATGATTTCCAGCAGTGGTATAAAAATACGGACAACGCTTTATAC
>CALGAJ010000029.1 GCA_937951975.1 uncultured Desulfotignum sp. | reverse complement strand
GGCCGGGCAGATCGTGTTTGAACACGGCAGCCTGGACAACTTCTGGAAACACCTGGCCGGATCAGGCGGTGACAGCCAGGTGGCCCAGGCCTGCCGCACCGGCACCCTGAAACCCGGATACGGCCTGTTCATCGCCTCCAAATATGAATAATGCCGGCGGCCGGTAATCCAGGCTTCGGGCCGGGACAATTCACTGTTTCCCAAAGCAAAATTTTATGATACGTTCCTGACACACTGGAAATCAGCGGGATCTTTCCATACCGTTGCCGTGTGTCAATCTTCTTGAACAAGGGAGAAACTCAGTGGATATCAAAACCGCCTGTACCCCCCGACCCGACATCCTGAGCGGGACATTCAATCCGGAAATCTTTACCGCTTCTCTGAGCGCAGTCACCAATTATTACCAGGGCATCAGCACCGGCATCCATGAACTGTACAAGGATGCGGCCCTGTTTTTTCAAGATGCCACCTATCCCACCCAGGGGCTGAAAACCATCCTGTCGGACATCTTCGGCCGTCTTTCCGGGGACAATTCCCTGCCGGCCATCCACCGCCTGGAAACCGCATTCGGCGGCGGAAAAACCCATACCCTGGTAGCCTGTACCCATATTGCACAGAAAGGCAGGGAGCTGGAGGGCATCGTGGATCATCTGCTGCCGGCCGGCCTGATACCTGAACCTGGTGAGATCCGTGTGGCAGGCATTGCCGGGGATGAAATACCGGTCCACAAAACAAAAGGAGATCGGCTGGTGCCCTACACCCTGTGGGGGGAAATGGCGTTTCAGCTGGGGGGAGAGGCCCTGTACCGCCAGGTGGAGGCAGATGCCGTGTCTTTGGCCGCGCCGGGAAAAGATTTTTTCCAGCAGGTGTTTGACGGGGGCAAAGCCCTGATCATGATGGACGAGCTGGCCCAGTATGCGGCCAGACTGTCTGCGGCAACACCCGGCGGCAGTGACCAGCTGGCTGCATTTCTGATGTCCTTGAACGGGTATGCCAGGGAGAACCCCGGGATTGTGGTGGTCCTGTCTCTGGCCAGTGCGGCAGATGCCTTCAGCAGCCAGACCGGCATCCTTGTGGATCTGCTGGGCAAAGTGACCGGCCGGCAGATCAGTGAAGATGAAGCCCTGACCACGGGGGCCATGGCAGTCAAGGGGGTTGCCAGTGTCATCAGCCGGGATGCCACCACCACAGTGCCGGTCCAGGCCGCAGAAATCAGCCGGGTGTTGAGCAAACGGCTGTTCACCACCATCGATGAGAAAGCAGCAGCCCGCACAGCAGACCTCTACATGGATATGTACGCCAAAAATGCATCCATGCTGCCGGACCATGTGTCCCGCCTGGACTTCAAAGATCACATGGTCCGGGTGTTTCCATTCCACCCGACCCTGATCGATTTTCTGAACAAAAAACTGGCCACCCTGGATAATTTCCAGGGTACCCGGGGGGTGCTGCGGGTCCTGGCCCTGGCCGTACGTCGGATCTGGGAAAAAAGCGATCCTGTTCCCATGATCCACACCTGCCACCTGGACATGCGCCATGCCCCCATGGTCAACGAGATCATCGGCCGCACCGGTTCCGGGGACCTGCTCACCGTGCTGAACGCCGACATCGGCGGGGCCGATACCGACGGCATCGAAGGCGGCAAAAGCAATGCAGAGCTGTGCGACTTGAGAAACCCCCATCCGGAGAACCGGCCCATGTGTTCCTATACCTGGAAAAGCGTGTTTCTCCACAGCCTGGTGGGACGGGACCTGGCACTGGGTTCGAACAACTTCGGGCTCACGGAGCTGGATGCCCTGGTTGAGGTGT
>CALGAJ010000028.1 GCA_937951975.1 uncultured Desulfotignum sp. | reverse complement strand
TCGTGAACATTCCCAGAGCGCAGATCCCCGAGGAGATTCCGTTGAGCGAAGGGCTTGTCCTTCAGCTTCAGGACCCCCAGGGACGGCCGGTACCGGCCACTGTGACCGAAATCACGGATGAAAGCGTAAAAATGGACATCAACCATATGCTGGCCGGTGAGACATTGACTTTTGATATCACCGTCCGGGAAACCGGACTGACTCCGGATACCCAGGACTGCGGATCCGGAGGTTGTGCGTCCGGCTCCTGCCAGGGTTGCTGATGTTGAATACGATATAAACAGGATCAGGTTCGGATTTTCCGAACCTGATCATCCCATGATTTGCCCCAAGGATGTGAGAAATGAAAATCGCCATGTGTCAGACCCGCCCGAAGTTGATGGATGTGACCGCCAATGTCGAAAATACCATTGATCATATCAATATGTGCAAGGAAAAAGGGGCGGACCTCGTTGTTTTTCCGGAACTGGCCCTGACCGGATATTTTGTGGGGTTAGGGTATCACGAAGCGGCATTGACCATGGATTCCGCCCACATCCGGCGTATTGCCGCCGCCACAAAGGGGACTGCCGCCGTGGTGGGGTTTATAGAAGAATCCCGGTCCATGAATTTTTACAATTCCGCTCTGGTGGCGGTGGACGGCGAGCTTCAGTTTGCTTACCGCAAATTGAACCTGCCCAATTACGGGGTGTTTGAAGAAAGAAAATTTTTTTCCACCGGCAAGCATATCCGGGTGTTCCGGCTTCAGGGTCTGAACATCGCGGTGTTTATCTGTAATGATTTGTGGCATCCGTCTCTGCCGTATTTAGGCATTACCCAGAAAGCCGATGTGTTTTTGACCCTGTTCAATTCATCCGAAGGCTCCATGGCAGATGAGTTCAACAATATCGAAAGCTGGGAAATCATCAACCGGTTTTATTCCCGGATTTTCGGTATTTACAATATCTGCGTGAACCGGGTGGGAGAAGAAGGCCCGGAAGCAACCCGGTGTATGCCGGCAAAAAACGGGGAAACCGGTTTTCCCGATGCTTTCCGGCTGCCTGAATTAGAAAAGACCTACCATTTCTGGGGCGGCAGTGAAATGATCAATCCGTTTGGACACGCCATCTACAAGGCGGCCAGATATGATGAGGATGTGGTGATGGGCGCCATCTCCAAAGATATGCTGCGCCGCAAAAAAATCCTGTTACCTTATCTGAAAAACGATGACCCGTATTTCACATTCCGTGAATTGGGACGGATTCTTTATTCAAAAAAAGGTTTTCAATGAACACGAATGCAAAACGATTGATACTGGCTGTGGATGACAATACCAAAAATCTTCAGTTCCTGGGGAAATTGCTTTCCACCCATGGATTTGAGGTGGCTATGGCCCAAAGCGGTCAGCAGGCGTTGAATTTCATGCTCAAAGAGGAACCCGACCTGATCCTGCTGGATATTATGATGCCGGAAATGAACGGGTACACTGTTTGTAAAAAAATCAAATCCAATTTTTCCACCCGTCATATTCCGGTGATTTTTCTGACCGCCAAAACGGAAACCAAAGATGTGGTAAAGGGATTTGAGGCCGGTGGCGTGGATTATGTGACAAAACCGTTCAATGCCGAAGAGCTGCTGGCCCGGGTCAAGACCCATGTCGAGGTCAAGATTCTTCGGGGTCTTCTGCCCATCTGTTCTCAATGCAAGAAAATAAGGGATGATCATGGATTCTGGGAACAGGTGGAACAATATTTTGAAGCCCATTCCCAGGTGACCTTTACCCACAGCATCTGCCCCGACTGCATGGACAAACTGTATGGAGATTCCGACTGGTATCGGAAATCACGAAAATAATAATCGATTCCCGCCTTGATTCTCCTGCCTTTTATTGCTTTTTCCCCGGATTGCGTTATCTTATTTCCGTTGACATGTTATAATCCTAATTTTTATGAAACAACCTTTTGAAATACAGGAGAGTTTATGAGTACTGTAATCGCCATGGCCGGTAAGGGAGGCGTTGGAAAAACCACGGTTTCCGCACTGATTTTAAGATATTTCACCCGGCACGTCAAATCCCCGGTCCTGGCCATCGATGCCGATCCCAACAGCAACCTGGGGGAAACTTTGGGCATGGCCATTGAAAAAACCGTGGGTGATATCCGGGAAGATTTCATGAGAGACCCCCAGGCGGTTCCGTCCGGAATGGACAAGATTTTGTACCTGGAAATGCTCATGAACCAGGTGCTGATCGAAAATAAAAATTTTGATCTTCTGGTGATGGGCCGTCAGGAAGGCCAGGGGTGTTACTGCATGGTCAACAATATTTTGAACCGGTTCGCGGATGAGCTGGAAAACAATTACAAGTACATGCTGGTGGACAACGAAGCCGGGATGGAACATCTGAGCCGGCGGACTTCCGGAAAGGTGGACATGCTGTTGATGGTCACGGATTATGCATTGCGCGGCCTGCGGGCCGTGGGCCGGATCAACGGCCTGCTGGATGACTTGAAACTGGATGTGCGCCGGAAAGGGTTGATCGTCAATCGGGCACCGGGTGAACTGAGTCAGGCGTTTCTGGATGAAGTGGAACAGATCGGCGTGCCTTTGTTGTGTACCATTCCCCAGGATGACAACCTGCTGGAATTTGATATGGAAAGACGCTCCATGCTGGAGCTGCCGGATGATTCTCCGGCGGTGCTGGCGGTTGACGGTCTCATGGAAAAGATTATCAAAGTCAAGGTATGATTCTATGGGATATGTGTTTGATTTCAAAGAGGCAACCCATTATGATGCCTGGTTTTCTCAACCGGGCAACCGGCATTGCTTTGACCTTGAAATCAAACTGATTCAGGATCTCATGGATCTGAGATCCGGTCAGCGGATTCTGGATATCGGGTGCGGCACAGGCATGAGTCTTGTGCCGCTGCTGAACCGGGGATTGAGCCTGACCGGTGTGGACCCGTCCACATACATGCTGGATGTGGCCCGGGAACGGCTGGGAAGCAGCGTGGACCTGCACCGGTGTCCGGCCGAGGACCTGCCTTTTGAAGACAATGCCTTTGATACGGCGTTGTTTTTCACCAGCCTGGAATTTACGGACCGCCCGGCCAAGGCGGTTGAAGAAGCGTGCCGGGTGGCCCGGGAGCGGGTGGTGATCGGCGTCTTGAACCGGCATGCACCCGTGAATTTCTGCCGCCGGTGCAAGGGATTTGTTTTTCCCAGTATCTATTCCCATACCCGGTTTTTCAGTATCTGGGAACTCAAACGGATGCTGTTCAGTATTCTGGGGGATGTGCCGGTTTACTGGCGGACCACGGGTCAGTTTCCATTTATCCGGGGGCGTATCGTGTCGGCGGTTGAAAATAATTCATGGGTCCAGAGATCCATTTTCGGTACATTCATCGGTATGCGCATCAAACCGGTGCCCAAGTTCAGGATCCGGCCGTTGCCGTTGAAAATCAAGAAACATAAAATACAGAACCGGGCCACCGGGCTGGCCACCTCCTCCCGGGCCCGGGCCAGAGATCAAGATGGAAGCGTATCTGTACGATAAATTGAAGAACAGCCGGGTCCGGTGCCGGACATGTTGTCAGTTCTGTGTGCTGGAACCGGGGCATCGCGGGCTTTGCGGCGTCAGAGAAAATCAAGACGGCCGGCTCATGGTTTTGAATTATGACAAAATCATCGCCCACAGCGTGGATCCCATTGAAAAAAAACCTATTTATCACCTCAAGCCCGGGTCCCTGTCCTATTCCATTGCCACCATGGGATGCAATTTTGCATGCCGGTTCTGCCAGAATGCCGATATCGCCCAGATATCCCGTGAACCGGGAACCCTGATCATGGGCCCGCCCATGACGCCGGAGCAGATCGTGGACAACGCCCTGGCGGCCGGGTGTCAGAGCATTGCCTACACATATACCGAGCCATCGGTTTTTTTTGAACTGGCATTTGATACGGCCCGTCTGGCCAAAGACAGCGGTCTGTTCAATGTGTTTGTCACCAACGGCTACATGAGCCCGGATCTGATCCATCAGGCGGCGCCGTATCTGGATGCCGCCAATGTGGATCTCAAGGCGTTTAACGATGACTTTTACCGGACATACTGCAATGCCCGGCTGACACCGGTGAAGGAAAATCTGAAGCGCCTGAAGCGGGCCGGGGTGTGGGTGGAGGTTACCACACTGGTGATTCCGGGGCTCAATGACGATCCGGAGGAACTGACTGCTTTGGCCGGGTTCATTGCGGATGATCTGGGGCCGGACACCCCCTGGCATGTGTCCCGGTTCCATCCCACCCACCGGATGACGGACCGGGGTCCCACCCCGGCGGACACGGTGGAGGCTGCCTGGAATATCGGCAGAAAAGCCGGTCTTCACTATGTGTATGTGGGCAATCTGCCCGGCTCATCCCATCAGCATACCCGGTGTCCTCAATGCGATGCAGCCGTGGTGGAACGACGGGGGTATGACATCCGAAATCATATGAAAGAAAACGGTCTCTGTCCCGGTTGCGGTGCGGTGATATCAGGTATTTATTGAAAGAGCCCAGAGCATGTTGAAACAAAAAATTCTGAATTACGGGAAAATGATCAAATTTTCCCATACCGTGTTTGCCCTGCCGTTCGCGTTGTCTGCGGTGGTACTGGCCTGGCAGACCCATGTGCCTTCCTTATGGGAACTGTTTCTGATTCTGGCGGCCATGGTGGGAGCCCGTTCCGCGGCCATGGGATTCAACCGGATTGTGGATGCGGATATTGACAAAAAAAATCCCCGGACGGCTGTCAGAGAAATTCCCAGCGGGGTATTGACCCGGTCCCAGGCCCTGATCTTTGTGGGGGTGTCATCGATGCTGTTTGTGGGGGCGGCGGCCCTGTTGTCGCCCTTGTGTTTTGCGCTGTCGTTTCCCTTGCTGGGACTGCTGTTTTTCTATTCATTTACCAAGCGGTTCACTGCATTGTGTCATCTGGTGCTGGGATTTGTCATCTCTCTGGCGCCGGTGGGGGCCTGGGTGGCGCTCACCGGAACGCTCAACTGGGGCATTGTCATGCTGGCGGCAGCCCTCTGGTTTTATATTGCCGGATTCGATATTCTGTATGCCTGCCAGGACACGGACTTTGATCGAGAAAACGGGTTATTTTCCCTGCCGGTCCGGGTGGGACCGGTTCGGGCCATGCAGATTTCCACCCTGTTCCATGTCCTGTTTCTGGTATTTTTGCTGGGCCTGTTTCTGGCATTTGACATGCACGCGGTGTTCCTGGTCTTCTGGGCAATGATCGCTGTCTTGATCGTGCTGGAGCACCGCCTGGTCAAACCAAATGATCTGTCCCGCATCGATGTGGCTTTTTTTCACGTCAATTCTGCGGTATCCGTTATTTTATTTGCCGGGATTTTCATTGAAGCATTTTTTTAAAGGGGGGGGTATGACCCGTTCTAAAACCATTGTTGTGGCCATCAGCGGTGCTTCCGGTGTGGTCTACGGGGTACGCTTGATCGCGGCACTGCTGGGACACCAAAATGCGGTGACAACGGTGCTGTCCCATGCCGGGATCAAAGTGCTGACCCATGAAATGGGATATGACCCCAAAATACAGTTTCACACCTTTCTGAAAAATTACGGAATCAACCCCGCGTTTCTTGAAAACCTGTCCGTGTTTTCCCAGGAGGACATTGCCGCACCCCCGGCGTCAGGATCGTTTCGCCATGACGGCATGGTGGTGGTGCCCTGTTCCATGAAAACCCTGGCAGGTGCGGCTGCCGGTTATGCCGACAACCTGATTTCCCGGGCCTGTGACGTCACGCTCAAGGAACGCCGCCCCCTGATTATAGTGCCCCGGGAAACTCCCATGAACCTGATCCATCTGGAAAACATGGTCCGCCTGACCCGGGCCGGGGCTGTGATCCTGCCGGCCAGTCCGTCTTTTTACAGCTTTCCCGATACCATGGAAGCGCTGGTGGATACGGTGGTGGCACGGATCATGGATCATCTGGGCATTGATCAGACCCTGATGCCCCGGTGGGGGGAATGATGATATCCCTGATCCCCGAACCGGCCCTGCAGCTGCTGCATCGGCTGCGGGAAAACGGCATTGCCGCATTTGTAGCGGGCGGGGCCGTGCGTGACATGTGCCTGGGCCGGCAGCCCGAGGATGTGGATATTTCCGCCAATGCGTCCATCGATACCCTCACGGACCTGTTTGCCGATCACCAGGTCCGAGTTGCCGGAAACACCTTTCCCGTATGTCTGGTCAACGGCATCGAGGTGGCACCCTCCCGGGGCCGGTCAGATCAGTTTCCGGAGGATGATCTGGCCATGCGGGATTTCACCATCAATGCCATGGCATATGATCCCCTGGAGAACCGGTTTCTGGATCCGTTCAACGGCCGGTCGGACCTGGAGAACCGAATCATCCGATTCACAGGAGATCCCACCGCCCGGATCCTGGAAGACCCGGTGCGCATGATCCGGGGATGCCGGTTTTCGGTCTTGTTGTCTGCAAGACTGTCGGATCCCGCTCACAAGGCGATCCATGACCATGCCGGTTCACTGACCCCTGATATCCCGGGGGAGAGGATACGCAATGAGCTGCTCAAAGCCATGGCCCTGCCTGCACCGTCTGATTTTTTTCACTGTCTGCATGACACCGGCCTGCTGGCCGGGATCCTGCCCAGCCTGGACCGGTGCTACGCGCTGGATGGCGGTCCGTTTCACGGGGAAACCGTTTTTGAACACGGTATGATGGTGGGGGACGCGTTGCCGGCCCGGCAGCCTTTGCTGAGACTGGCCGGATATCTGCATGATGTGGGCAAAGCAGATGCCCAGGGGATTAAAGACGGGCGGATCACATTTCACGGCCATGAGACCCGCATGGATGCATTGATCACCGATCTGGACCGGCTGCGGTTCTCCGTGCAGGAAAAAGACTATATCCTGGCGTTGTATCGATGCCATATGCGGCCTCTGGCGGAAAAAACCCGCCCCAAATCGGTCCGGCGCCTTCTGGCCATGCTGGTTCAGAACCGGATCAGTTTTCAGGATTTCATGCGGATGCGCATTGCCGATAAAAAAAGCAATCTGGCCAAATCCCCCTATACCCTGGCGGATATCCGGCTCCGGGTGGAAAAGGTGCGGAAGGAAATGGCCCGGCAGACCGCTTTTCAGCCTGATGATCTACAGATTTCCGGGCAGGACATCATGCAGGTAAAAAAAATACCGCCCGGGCCGGCAGTGGGCCGCATCAAACACCGGATGTTTGAAAAAGTGCTGGAGGATCCGGATCTCAATACCCGGGAACACCTGCTTGCGATGCTGCACGACATGGACTGAAAGGACAGTGTATTATGGACGATATCGTACTGATCAACATCACCGGCCAGGACCGGCCCGGGTTGACGGCCTGCTTTACCGGGATTCTGGCCCGGTATGATGTCCGGATTCTGGATATCGGTCAGTCGGTCATCCATGAGTATCTTTCCCTGGGAATTCTGGCGGCCATTCCCTGCAGGAAAGATTTTTCCGCTATCTTCAAAGACATGCTGTTTGAAGGGTATAAATCGGGTTTAAACGTGGATATCAAACCTGTGGATCTGGAAAGGTATGAACACTGGGTCCATGCCCAGGGCAAGGAACGGCGCATCATCACCATTTTAGGCCCGGCCATCAGTGCCCGGCAGATTGCGGCCGTGTCATCGGTCTGCGCCGACCAGGACCTGAATATTGATTTTATCACCCGGTTGACCGGGCGGATTTCGCTTCAGCATCCCCAGTCCCGACCCCGGGCCAGTATTCAGTTTTCCGTGTCCGGAACCCCGAAACAGATCGGCGCCATGCGGGGGAGGTTCATGGAAATATCCAGGGAAACCGGTGTGGACATTTCCTTTCATGCGGACAATATCTACCAGAAAAACCGCAAACTGGTGGTGTTTGACATGGATTCCACCCTGATCCAGTCCGAAGTGATCGTGGAACTGGCAAAAATGGCAGGGGCCGGTCCCCAGGTGGAACAGATCACCCGGGCCGCCATGCAGGGGGAAATGGATTTCAAGGAAAGTTTCCGTCAGCGGGTGGCATTGCTCAAAGGATTGACCCAGTCGGACCTGGACCGGATTCTTCAAACCCTGCCTTTGACCGAAGGGGCCCAGCTGGTCACGGCCACGCTCAAGCGGTTGGGCTATAAACTGGGCATTCTGTCCGGAGGGTTCACCTTTGTGGGGGAATACCTCAAGGAAACACTGGGATTTGATTATGTGTATGCCAATGAACTGGATATGGAAAACAAGGTGGTGACCGGACGGATCAGAGGCGAGATCGTGGATGGCGAGAAAAAAGCACTGCTTCTGAAAGAACTCGCCCAAAAAGAAAATCTGTCCATTGAGCAGACCATTGCGGTAGGAGACGGGGCCAATGACCTGCCCATGATCTCCATCGCCGGATTAGGCGTGGCATTCAATGCCAAGCCCGTGGTGCGCAAAAAAGCGGCCAGCGCCATTTCCACCACCGGTCTGGACGGGTTGTTGTATCTGATGGGGATCCATGAACGGGAGATCCGGGAGTCCAATTCCGGCACGGCGGTCTGACCACTGTGAAGTCAGGTTTTGTTCAGGTCAGGTTAGTCCTCAACTTTCGGGATTCAGTTGGACAACATTAAAATGGACATAACTATTTGAATTAATATCAAAAAAACTTGAAGAGCCCAACTGTCTGATATATACTGGATTCGACAAAAAACACAATAAAATCAAACAGAAA
>CALGAJ010000027.1 GCA_937951975.1 uncultured Desulfotignum sp. | reverse complement strand
AATCATGACACAGGTAATTTCAGACCGGCGGGACATTGAATTTGTCATGCATGAGCAGCTCAATGCAGAATCATTGTCCAAACTTTATGACGGATTTGCGGATTTCAACAAAAAAACCATTGACCTGGTGATTTCAGAAGCCAGGAATTTTGCTGTCAAGGAACTGCTGCCGGCCAGCAAGGAAGGGGACCAGGAGGGATGCAAACTGGAAAACGGTCAGGTGACCACGCCGGCGGCGTTCAAGCGGCTGTTTGAACTGTTCAACGACGGCGAATGGCTGGCAGTCACCGAAGACCCGGAATGGGGCGGACAGGGCATGCCCAGAACCGTGGCCTCGGCGGTGGCGGAATATTTCAACGGCGCCAATTATCCCTTCATGATGTACCCCGGCCTGACCCAGGGGGCCGGTCATCTGGTGGAACATTTCGGCACCCAGGAGCAGAAAGACCTGTATCTGAAAAACATGTACACCGGAAAATGGTGCGGCACCATGCTGCTCACCGAACCCAATGCCGGATCAGATGTCGGTGCTCTGACCACCAAAGCCACGCCCAACGGGGACGGCACCTATTCCATCGTGGGTGAAAAAATCTTTATTTCCGGCGGTGAGCATGACCTGGCGGAAAATATCATCCATCCGGTTCTGGCCCGGATCGAAGGCGCACCCGCCGGCACCAAAGGTATCTCATTGTTCCTGGTGCCCAAATACCGGGTCAATGCCGACGGATCCCTGGGCGATTTCAATGATGTGGTATGCACCGGCATCGAGCACAAGATGGGCATCCACGGCAATTCCACCTGTTCCTTGGCTCTGGGTTCCAAAGGCAACTGCGTCGGCACGCTTCTGGGAGAAGAAAACAAGGGAATGAAAGCCATGTTCCTGATGATGAACGCAGCCCGGCTCCTGGTGGGATATCAGGGATTTGCCTGTGCCACGGCCGCCTACATGTATGCCCTGGACTATGCCAAAACACGGATCCAGGGCAAGGCATTGACGGAAATCATGAACCCGGATGCCGAAGGGGTCCCCATTATCCAGCATCCGGATGTCCGGCGTCAGCTCATGTTGATGAAAGTGAATGTGGAGGGGATGCGGTCTTTGCTTTACTTTGTGCATTATTGCTCGGATATGGCCAAATATGCGGCCACAGATGAAGAAAAAGCCAAATACCAGGGATTTGTTGAAATACTGACCCCCATTGCCAAAGGGTACGTCACGGACCGGGCCTTTGAAATGTGTTCCCAGGGCATGCAGGTATACGGCGGATACGGGTTTATCGAAGAATACCCCATGGCGCAGCTGCTCCGAGACTGCCGGATTACCCTGATCTACGAAGGCACCAACGGGATTCAGGCCATGGATCTTCTGGGCAGAAAACTGGGGCTGAACAAGGGCAAGCCCATCATGGATCTGTTCGGTGAAATGCAGAAAACCCTGGCCCAGGCCAAAGAAATCGAAAGTATCCAGGGATATGCCGTCAAAGTGGAGGAAGCGGTCAACAAACTGGCGGAAGTGGCCATCCACATGGGCCAGGCCGCCATGTCCGACAAAGTGCTGGCTGCATTTGCCAATGCGCATCCGTTTCAGGATGCGGCCGGAGATACGGTCATGGCATGGATGCTGCTGTGGCGGGCCACCATTGCCGCCCAGAAACTGGAAAAGGCCAAGAAAAAAGATCGGCCGTTCTATCAGGGTATCATCAAATCGTTACAGTTTTTCACAGAAACCATGCTTCCTGTGACCCTGGGGCGGTTTGCCGCGTTGATGAACACCAGCAGTGCCGCGGTCGACATCGAGGAAACCATGTTCCCGTCATGATGCACCGACCCTAGCACACGGTACGCATATCCGAACGAAACCCGGGAGATTCTGACTGTATCTCCCGGGTTTTTTATTTTTTTCTTGTACCAGCCCCTGATTTTATGGTTCCATATCCCTCAAAAGCGCTTTTGCACAATTCCAAACACCAAGGATATCGGTTATGGGGAGCTCCAAGGCAGCATCCGGGCTGCTGAATATGAACCAGATCAATTTTCTGTCCGTGCTGGATCATCTGGATGACGGGGTGATGATTGCCGATATCAACGGGATCATTCAATACTACAACCGGGCCCAGGCCAGAATCGACGGGATTTCTCCTGAAAAAGCCATGGGCCTTAAAGTGACCGACATCTATGAACTGAGCAACCGCACCAGCATGATCATGCAGTGCGCCCGGCACCAGCGGGCCATTAAAAACAGGATTTTTTTCTACAAAACCGTGTCCGGCAAGATCGCCAACACCATCACCTCGGTCTACCCCCTGTTCGACACCGACACCATCACCGGGGTCATCTGCTTTGTCAAAGATTATGAACAACTGCGCCGGCCCATACCGGTGCCTTCTGCAACCGAATGCCGGTTCACACTGGGAAACGGGACCCAGTACACCTTTGATGATCTGATCGGCTCCAGTCCGGATTTCATCCGGGTCAAAGAGACCGCCCAGAAAGCGGCCGCCTCCCCTTCCCCCATCATGATTCAGGGGGAAACCGGTACCGGCAAGGAGCTGTTCGCTCAATCCATTCACAATTTCAGCCCCAGAGGCAAGGAAAAATATGTGGCGGTCAACTGTGCGGCCATCCCCCAGTATCTGATGGAAGGCATGCTGTTCGGCACCACCCGGGGCGCGTTCACCGGGGCACTGGACAAGCCCGGACTGTTTGAAACCGCCCACAAGGGCACCTTGTTTCTGGATGAACTGCTGGCCATGCCCATAGAGCTTCAGGCCAAACTGCTGCGGGTCATCCAGGAAAAACAGGTCCGCCGTCTGGGATCGGTCAAAGAGATCCCGGTGGATGTCAAAATAATCAGCTCGGTGAGCCGGGATCCCCGGGTGGCCATCCGGGAAAACCGGCTGCGCACGGACCTGTATTACCGTCTGGGCGTTGTAATGGTCAAGCTGCCCCCGCTGCGGGAGCGGCTGGACAGTATCAAAGAACTGACCATCCATTTCATCGAAAAATACAATCAGCGGCTGGGCACCCATGTCCAGGGAATTTCCCGTGAAGTCCGGGAATTGTTCCAGGTCTATCAATGGCCGGGAAATATCCGGGAACTGGAACATCTTATTGAGGGAGCCATGAACCTGGCGGGACAGGAAAAAATTCTGGGCATGGATCCGTTCACACCCGGACTGGACACCCTGGAACCCCTGGCACCGCCAGAGCCCGGGATTCTGCCGGAAGAGCCGCAGGCAGCAGACAGAGCGGATGCCCATGATCCGGGTATTCCCCCTATTAACGGCCTGCCGGATTTCTCCCGGCCCCTGGCTCAGATCCAGGCAGACCAGGAGCGAACAGCGGTGATCAACGCCCTGGAGACCTGTCAAGGAAATGTGACCCAGGCGGCCAGACGCTTAGGCATATCCAGACAGCTGTTCCATTATAAAATAAAAAAATACCAGCTTTGCCGGGCCGATTTCATGCCGAGAAAATGACAAATATTTTTCATAAGACAATTATTTTTCACTAAATCGCGGCTGAAAGAAAATTATTTTTCACTTCTTCCTTTTCACACCATAAAAGCGAGGACAAAAAACCCAACCCATCGGGCTGTCATTTGCAGTCATTGATTCAATATTTAAAAATCGCCTTGTCACCGGAACACAGTGGCACCGATCCTGCATTATCCATTGCAGACAATTTCAGAAAACGAACGCCGGGATGTCTGTCATATACCGTCATTCACCCGGCAGTGAAATAACCCATATCAGGAGGTTGCCCATGGCCCGCACCCCGGTTCCGACCCGCCCCTTTGACCCCGTTATTTTCTGGATATCCGCCGGTGTGACCATCGCGTTTGTTCTCTGGTCCATTCTGTTTCCCGGCAACATGGCATCCGTGATCAATGCCGTGTTCGCCTGGACCACCACCACGTGGACCTGGTTGTACCTGGTCACCGTGTTTTTCCTGGTCATGGGATGCTTCGTGCTCATGGGCCCCGTATACGGCAATCTGAAACTGGGGTTGCCGGAAGACCGGCCCGAATTCTCCAATTTTTCCTGGTTCGCCATGCTGTTCGGATCCGCCATTGCCGCAGGCATCGTATTCTGGGGGCCGGCGGAACCCGCTTACCATTACATGAGCCCGCCCCCCTATTTCGGCGGAGATCCCCTGACTCCGGCGGCCGGAGCCAACGCCATGACCTGTTCGTTTTTTCACTGGGGGCTGAGCGCCTGGTCCATCTATGCCCTGCTCACTGTTGCCCTGGCCCATGCCTGTTTCACCCAGAACCTGCCCCTGAAATTTTCTTCCGCATTCTACTATGCCATCGGCGACCGGATCCACGGCACCTGGGGCAAGGTGCTGGATATCTTTGCCGTGTTCGCCACCCTGGGCGGTCTGGCCACCACCACCGGATTTGTGGCCCTTCAGCTGTCCGCCGGGCTCAAATACCAGTACGGCCTGGAACTGGGGCCGTCCAGCACCTACATCATCATCGGGGTTCTCACCGCCATTTTCACCCTGTCCGTGTACACCGGGCTTCAAAAAGGTGTGAAACTGATGGGAGACGTCAACATGTGGGTGTTCGTGTCGGTGTGGTTTTTCGTGCTGGTGTTCGGCCCCACCATTTTTCTGGTGAACCTGACCGTCAATTCCTTTGGCCAGTATCTGCTGCACTTCATTCCCATGAGCCTGTTCACCGCACCGGGATACGAAGGCAACTGGATCGGGTCTTGGACCGTGTTCTACTGGGCCTGGTGGATGAGCTGGTCCCCGTTTGTGGCCGTGTTCATCGCCCGGATCTCCAAAGGCAGAACCATCCGGGAGACCGTGGCCGCCGCCCTGATCCTACCGTCCCTGGGCAATTTTCTGTGGTACGGCGTGGTGGGCGGTGCGGGCATCCATTTTGATGTCACCGGTACCCTGGAAAAACACGGTGTGGAAAGCGCTATTTTCGCCATCGCCCAGAACCTGCCGTTGACAGGAATTCTGGCTGTGGCCCTGATCTTTCTGATTGCCACTTTTTTTCTGACATCTGCCAACTCGGCCGCCATCTCCCTGGCCATGTTCGTGTCCGGCCATGAAAATCCGGGAAGGAACCTGAGGGCTTTCTGGGGCGTGGCCCTGGGCGCGGTGGCCGCGGTCCTGGCCGGGTCCGGCAGCCTCAAGGCCATCCAGACCGCCTCCATCGCCACGGCATTCCCGCTGATGTTTCTGCTGCTGGTGGCCCTGTTCGGACTGTTCAAGGGCCTGAACCAGTCCAGGAAAACCGATCACCCTTAACCGCAAGCATCAACCAACCGGACCGCTGGGTCCATGACAAGGAGGATAGATTATGTATGACCGCATGCAGGAACTGACCCGGCAGGACATGGAAAAAGTCCATGACGCTGCCATGGATCTGCTGAAGACCACCGGCGTGGCCTTCAATGACAAGGAAGCCCTTGAGATTTTCAAGGACAACGGATTCAAGGTGGAAGGCACCACCGTGTTTTTTGAAGAATCCGCCGTTCAAAAAGCCCTGGAAACCGCGCCCAAACGGTTCACGGTCCATGCCAGGAACCCCGAAAAAAATGTAGAAATCGGCGAGGACGACTTTGTGTTTCTGCCCGGATACGGGGCGCCGTTTGTCATGGATGCCAAAGGCAACGAACGCCAGGCCACCATGGAGGACTATGACAACTTCTGCAAACTGATCCAGACCTCGCCTTATATCGACATGAACGGATGGATGATGGTGGAACCGGCGGACATGCCCCACCAGACCGTTCATCTGGACCTGAACCTGTCCAACATGCTCTTGTGCGACAAACCGTTCATGGGCAGTCCGGTATCCCGCCAGGGCGCTTTGGACGGCATCGAGATGGCCGGCATTCTGTGGGGCGGCAAGGAGAACATCATGGACAAGACCGTGTCCGTGTCCCTGATCAACTCCCTGTCCCCGCTGCAGTTTTCCGATGAGATGCTGGGATCTCTGATTGAACTGGCCCGGCACAACCAGGCCTGCGTGGTGGCGTCCCTGATCATGGCCGGCGGTTCCGGCCCGGTGACCCTGGGCGGGGTCCTGGCCCTTCAGAACGCGGAGATCCTGGCCGGCATCACCCTGGCCCAGCTGGTACGGCCGGGTGCGCCGGTGATCTACGGGTCCACCTCGTCCGCCATGGACATGAAAACCGGCGCCCTGTCCATCGGCGCTCCCGAACTGTCCAAAAACATCCACCTGGTGGCCCAGATGGCCCGGTTCTACAACCTGCCCTCCAGATCCGGCGGCGGACTCACCGATTCCCTGTGCACCGATGCCCAGGCCGGTGCGGAATCCGCCCTGGCGCTTTACACGGCCGCCACCAGCGGGATCAATTTTATTCTGCATGCCTGCGGCATCCTGGGATCCTACATCGCCATGAGCTTTGAAAAATTTCTGGTGGACGAAGAGCTGTGCGGTATGATAAGAAATATGATTAAACCCGTTTCTTTGACAGACGAGGCCATTGATCTGGATATCATCAAACAGGTGGGTATCGGCGGCCAGTACCTGACCCATCCCAAAACCTTTAAGCTGTGCCGGACTGAATTTTACATGCCGTCTCTCATGAGCCGGAAAAACAAGGACGCCTGGGCCAAGGCGGGCAGACAGCACATTTACCAGATCGCCGAAGACAAGGTGGCCCAGCGTCTGGCCGCTTATGAACGGCCGGACATCGATCCGGACATTGAAAAACAGCTGACCGATTATGTTGAAAAACGCAAAAACCAATAAAGGAGAAAAAAATGACTGATTTCAACGCGATTACCGAAGCCCTGGTGGCCTGTGACGAAGCCAAACTTGAAACCCTGGTCAGG
>CALGAJ010000026.1 GCA_937951975.1 uncultured Desulfotignum sp. | reverse complement strand
CTCCACCACATTCTTCAGTTCCCGGACATTGCCCGGCCAAAGATGGGACATCAGAGCGGTTTGCGCCTTTTTTGTCAGTTCCGGCATGGGTTCCCGGCCCAGTTCAAATGCCATGCGGCCGGCAAAATGCCGGGCCAGCACCAGAATATCCTCTCTGCGGCACCGCAGCGGCGGCACATGAATCACCTCGAAACTCAAGCGGTCCAGCAGATCCTGCTTGAATGTGCCGTTTTGGGCCATGGCACGCAGGTCGGCATTGGTGGCGGCCACGATGCGGACATCCACCTGCACCGGCCGGGAGGACCCCACCCGCTCGAAGGTACCGTATTCCACCACCCGCAGAATTTTTTCCTGAACCTCCATGGGAATGGTGCCGATCTCGTCGAGAAACAGGGTACCGCCGGCAGCCTGTTCGAACCGGCCGGCGGCCCGGGTACCGGCCCCGGTAAACGCCCCTTTCTCATATCCGAACAGTTCCGACCCGATCAGCGTCGGGGTCAGGGCTGCGCAGTTCAGGGTCACCAGGGGTTTTTCCCATCTTTTCGACAAAAAATGAATCCGGGAGGCGGCCAGTTCCTTGCCGGTCCCCCGCTCCCCGATGATCATGACCGGCCGCTCCACAGGTGCGATCCGGGAAAGCTGCTCCTGAAATGCAATAAACGCGTCAGACTGTCCAATGGCCTCGTATGTGGTAAATTCAACCATAAATAACAGATAAATCCTTATTTTTGGCTAAAATTACCACTGTACCGAATTTTTGTCAAGTTGAATAACCCATTGGAATTCATCATATTTATCCCATCATTTACTTTTGGCACGGTTTCTGCTCTGTTTCTTTCTCACATGCACGATTCGATTTGATTGAACCATCTGACCATTAAAGGAGAGAGATCATGGGAATTTTTACCCGATTCAGAGACATTGTATCCGCCAACATCAACGCCATGCTGGACCGGGCCGAAGACCCGGAAAAACTGATCAAACTGATGATCCGGGAAATGGAGGACACGCTGGTGGAGCTGAAGTCCGCCTGTGCCGGCACCATTGCCAGCCGGAAAAAAGTATCCCGCCAGCTGGAGGAAATTCAGGACAAGAAAGCGTTCTGGGACCAGAAAGCGGCTCTGGCCGTGTCCAAAGGCCGGGACGACCTGGCCCGGCAGGCCCTGCTGGAAAAACGGCGGTTCGCCCAGCGGGCCGAGGCCGTGGAACAGGAGCTCAATGAACTTCAGTCCATTGTGGGGCAGTATCAGGATGATATTCAGGAGCTGGAAAACAAGCTCAGATCCGCCCGGGAAAAACAGCGCATGCTGGTGCAGCGTCACATCCGGGCCCAGCGCAAGAAAAAAGCCCACGAAGAGATCCGGCGCATGGACTCGGCCCAGGTCATGCAGAAATTCGATGAAATGGAATCCCATATCGAACGCATGGAAGCCGAGGCGGACCTGGTGAACTACGGCAGAAAATCCGGCCTGGAAGAGGTATTTGAGGAACTGTCCGCCGATGATGATATCGAACGCCAGCTCCAGGTATTAAAATCCTCCCAAACCCGGCCCAAAGATGATACAGTTACAGATTGAATGTTCAACCCCAAAGGAGCTGATGAGTAATGAGCGGACTGCTGATCCTGGCCATGATAGTGGGAGGCATCATCCTGGTGGTGATCACCATCGGACTGACGGCCATTGCGGTCATCCGCGCCGTCAGAACCGGCGGTATCCGTAAAAAGGACCGCCAGACCTATGATGACGAAACCCGGATGATCCAGGATATCTACAACGGACTGTCAAAAATGGAAAAACGGGTGGAAGCCCTGGAAACCATCCTGATCGAACGCAAACGAAAGGACGGATAATCAAATGAGATATCACCATAAGCGCAGACACCACGCCGCCGGATTCGGACGGGGAAAAAGCACTTACCGCCGCTTCCGGGACCGGTTCGATGACATCACCGGGGACCGCCGGATCTACCGTTCCCGAAGAGGCATTCTTTTCGGAGTGTGCCGGGGACTGGCCGAGTATTTCGGTCTGAGTGTCTTCTGGGTCCGGATAGCGGTGCTGCTGGTCTTTGTATTCACCGGGTTCTGGCCCATCGGAGTGATTTATATCATCGCCGGCCTGATCCTGAAACCGGCCCCGGTGGTCCCGCTGCAAAATCCGGCCGACCAGGAGTTCTACGAGTCCTACACCTCTTCCCGGGAATCGGCCATCCAGCGGATCAAGCGCAAATTCGACAACATCGACCAGCGCATCCGCCGCATGGAGCACACGGTCACCTCACGGGATTTTGACCTGTAACCTATAAAACACCCAAAAGGGCGAGTCCATCTTTGACCAGCACCAGGGCCAGCAGACACAATACCAGGCCCAGCCCCCGCATGGTCACGACATAGGCCCGCCCTTTGATCATGGCCCTGGACCGGCTCACCACCAGGGCCATGATCACCTTGGATCCCACCAGAAGCAGATAAAAACCTGTGATAAACGCTCCGGCGGCAGCCAGGCTCACAGTCATGGCCCGGTGCACCAGAGGGGCCCCCACCGTTATCCAGAACAGATAGGGATGGGGGCTGAGCACATTCACCAGCACCCCTTTGGCCAGGGCGTTGTGACCGGATACCTCCGGTTCGAGGGCAAGCGCCCGGGTTTTCACCCCGTGAACCCCCATGCGGAACACCACCGCGCCCCCTACCAGGGAAATGACCCCGAGGATGACCTCGAAACCGGCCATGGTGGACAAAACCCCCACCGACACCAGCACAATGGGCAGGTCGCTGATCAACGGTGCCAGGGCCACCCGGGCCCCGGCCCCCACATGATACCGCAGGGTCTCTGACACCACCAGCGTCAGCAAAGGCCCCGGGGCCAGACCGGCGGCCAGACCCAGCACCAGCCCCATGATCAAAAAATGGGCCATCTGCCGTGACCGCTTTGAGTCCGGGGCAACAGACCGCCCGGAGCCGTTGTTTGTACAAATCCCGCCTTGATTTCCGGACTCCCTTCTGAATACCTCTGAAATTTCAAAAAAACTACAGACACAGGCTGTAACATCTCTGACTATTTAAAAACAAC
>CALGAJ010000025.1 GCA_937951975.1 uncultured Desulfotignum sp. | reverse complement strand
CCTCTTGCCACAAAGGTCTGGGCGGAAAAAGCAAAGGCCCCGGCCATGAAAAACGGCAGAATCTTTGCGGTGAGGTGTGTGGCATGGGCATCAAAGGCCCCCCGCTGAAACAGGATCATCACGATTTCATACCGCAGCACAATAAAGAGCACGGAAAACGGAATCACCAGAAAAATGAATTTCAATGTCTGGTTGATGATCTGGTTGAGGCGGTCCATATCTCCGGCAGCTGCGATACCGGCCATAAAGGGATAGGATGCCATGCCGATGGCCTGGCCGAAAAAACCCACCAGAATGAACATAATGCGCAGGGCATAGTTCATGGCGGCAATGTGTCCGGTGGGCAGAAAAGATCCGAACAGCTTCATCAGAATTTCCGTGGAAAAGGTGACGGTCAATCCAACCATGAACGGCAGGGTGATTTTCACGTAATGGATGAAATCCGGGTGAAAAAAATTGATGTAAAACCGGAACGTCAATCCCTGTTTGGCAGCACCGGCCCACTGCAAAAGAAAATTGCCGGCAAATGCACCGCCCAGAACCCCCCAGGCAAATCCTTCCATACCGATATACGGATACAGAAACACCCCGCCGCAGATAATACCCAGATTGTAAATCAACGGTGCCAGTGCCGGGATGAAAAATTTTTCTTTTGTAAACTGCACCGCCATGAACAGGCCCCCGGCAAAAAAGAAAAACTGAGCCGGCAAAACGATGCGGGTCATGCGTACGGCCAGTTCAAAAGTGCCCGGGTCCGTGATACCCGGTGCCAGCAGATGAACAAAAAACGGGGACCAGACCATCCCTATGGTAATACAGGTGATGAGGATCAGACCGAACCCGCTGAACACCAGAGAAAACACCTCAAACCCCTGTTTTTCATCTCCCCGGGTGACATGCCGGGCAAAAACCGGGATAAAGGTGATGGACAGAAACCCGCTGGCCACCACATGGTTGAGAATTTCAGGCAGTGCGAAAGCGATCTGGTAGGCATCCACCCCGGCGTCCGCACCTCCGGCCCAGGCAATGGTCATTTCCCGCACCAGACCGATGATCCGGCTGGTAAACACTGATGCCATCATGATAAAAGAGGCAATACCGATTTTTTTGAATGTGGAGGTTGTCATGGCTGTTTCAGGGGGTGTACCACAACATTCCAACAAAGAAAAGGTCTGTTTGCCTGACCTGATACTTGACGCAGCAAACCATGCCGAATATACTTGGCCAAAAAAATCAAACCATGCGCTTGAAGATCAGAAAAAAATGCAGACAGATGCATGTGAATCAAGGCATAAAACCATGACAGGAAAAACAGATATGTGTACCAGAATAGGAATAGGGTGTCTGCTGGGTGCATTTTTCGTATGGCTTTTCAGTGGAATTTCCGGTTTTATGCAGGCGGATAATTTTTGGGTCGGACTGACGCTGTCCCGGCTGATCGGAGATTATGCCATTCTCGTGGTCAGAGGGGCCCCCGGGATCTTAATGAAAGATATTGTGTATTTTTTGATGTTTGATCTGCCGTTTTACGCGGTGCTCCTGGGGATGGGAACGGTGTGTCTTGTCGCGGGCATGTTTGTAAATGCCCGGTCATGAACCGATTCAGCGTAATTAAATGATTGAGGAAAAATAAAATGGATGACACAATTTTTCAAAACCAAAACAAGTCATCATTGACCCGGCGGCAGTTTTTGCAACGGTCCGCCATCCTGGCTGCATCGGGTTTTCTGCCGATCTGGGGGTGTGCGACAGATCCGGTGACCGGAAAAACTCAGCTGATGATGATGACGCCGGATCAGGAGATCGCCATTGACCGGCAGCAGTCGCCGTTTCAGTTTTCATCCGATTACGGTATCATTCAGGACGATGCATTGAATCAGTATATCCATCAGGTGGGCAGGGACCTGGTGCCGTTTTCCCACCGGCCGGACATGCCCTATAATTTTCAGTGCGTCAATGCCACGTATATCAACGCCTATGCCTTTCCAGGGGGGTCCATTGCCGTAACCCGGGGGATTCTGCTGAGTCTGGAGAACGAGGCGGAACTGGCAGCCCTGCTGGGTCATGAGCTGGGACATGTCAATGCCCGGCACACGGCGGAACAGGTCTCCAAAAGCCAGCTGTCCTCCCTGGTGGTGGGAGGGCTGTCGATTCTGGTGGATTCCCAGGCAAAGGGGCTGGGAAACCTGACCCAGCAACTGGGGGCCCTGGGCCAGGGACTGTATCTGGCCAAGTACAGCCGGGACAATGAACGGGAGGCGGATTTTCTGGGCCATGACTCCATGGTCAAAGCCGGGTACGGGTCCCCGGGGTTTGTGGGATTGATGGAAATGCTCAACACCCTCAACAAACAGC
>CALGAJ010000024.1 GCA_937951975.1 uncultured Desulfotignum sp. | reverse complement strand
TGTGTATTGAAAACCGATACCATTGAAACCGTTGCACAGGTGCTGGATGAAAATCCGGATGCCGGCATGGCCGGGTGTGTGCTGCGTAACTCGGACGGCAGTGAACAAGCCGGGTGCCGGCGGCAGGTGCCCACGCCCTGGCGGTCTCTGGTGCGGGTCTTGCATTTGGACAAGGTTTTATCCGGGCATCCCCGGTTTCAAAGTATTTCCCTGAATACCACCCCGCTGCCGGACAAACCGGTTGAGGTGGAGGCGATCTCCGGGGCGTTTATGCTGGTGACCTGGAAGGCGCTGGAGGATGTCGGTCCGCTGGATGACCGGTATTTCATGCATTGCGAGGACCTGGACTGGTGCATGCGGTTCCGCCGGAAAGGGTGGCGGATCCTGTTTGTGCCCCAGGCCGAGGCCGTCCATTATCAAGGCCATTGCAGCACCTCCCGGCCCATTGCCGTGGAATTGTACAAACACAAGGGGATGCTGCGGTTTTACAATAAATTTTTCCGGCACCAGTATCCCGGCGTGTTGATGTGGCTGGTAAAAGGCAGTGTCTGGACCCGGTTCGGGCTGGTGGCATTGTATCATTGGGCCGGCAGAAAACAAAAAAGGCCTGGCCGTGGGTGAGCATCATATCGGTGTCCTGGGGGCCTCGGGCCTGGTGGGGTCATTTTTAATTCCTTTGCTGTCTGAATCTGGGTGTCGGGTCACGGCATTTTCCCGGAAAAAAATCAATTGGGATCTGGACAACGTCCGATGGCGGTGCCTGCCTCCAGATGGCTCTGCCACGGAAGATATCGCTTTTTGGATCAGCCTGGTTCCCATCTGGGTGCTGCCGGAATATGGTGACCGGCTGAAAAAATGCGGCGCAAAACGGCTGGTGGCGCTTTCCTCCACCAGCGGCCTTGTCAAAGACCGTTCTGAAGATCTTTATGAACGCGAAGTGGCCCGGAAACTGACGGATGGAGAGTCGTTTCTCCGCACCTGGGGATCGGCTGAGGGTGTGGACTGGATCATTTTGCGGCCCACACTCATCTATGGGGATGAAAAGGATAAGAATATTTCAGAAATTACTGCTATAGTGAATCTGCTGGGTTTTTTTCCGCTACTGGGCAAAGCCGGTGGAAAACGGCAGCCTGTGCATGCCCAGGATGTGGCAGTTGCGTGCGCGGCCGCCCTGAATGCCACCAGTCTGGCCAACCGGTCCTATAACCTGGCCGGCGGAGAAACCCTGACCTATCGGGAAATGGTGGTCCGGGTGTTTGACGGCCTGGGACGCAGGCCGATCCTGCCGTCTCTTCCCGGATGGATGTTTGCATTGGCTTTGAACGGGTTGCGGATGATCCCCCGGTACCGGCACTGGACCATGGCTATGGTTCAACGTATGAATCAGGATCTGGTGTTTGATTCGTCCGCGGCATTGCGGGATTTCGGGTATGCACCCCGTGAAAAATTTCAGATAAAGAGACACAGGAAATGACACTGATCCTATCAGGGTTTTTACTGGGGTTTATCGGGTCATGGCTGATGATGCGGTTTGGAGAACATCTGGGTATAATGGATGTTCCCTGCGGCCGGAGTTCACATGTCAAATCCGTTCCCAAAGGGGCGGGATTCGGGATTCTGGCGGCTTTGCTGCTTTCCGGCCTGATGCTTGAAATTCCCTGGTTTGTGTGGCTTCCTGCGGCAGTGATATCCTTAGCCAGTTTCTGGGGAGCGGATAAACATATTCTGCCGGTTTCCAGACGGTTGTTAATACACTTTGCATGCGCCCTGCTGTTTCTGGTTTTTTTTCTGGCTTCAAAACAGGCGGATCTGGTAACCTATGTTGCCTGGCTGCCGGCTTTGGTGTTTATTGCGGGAACCGCCAATTTTTTCAATTTCATGGACGGGATTGACGGAATTGCCGGCATTACAGGGGTTCTGGCATTTTTGCTGATGGCTTTTTATGCCCGGCTTACCGGCCTGAGCCCGGCCGGAGCAGACCTGAGCCTGGTGATGGCGTTTTCATGCCTGGGATTTTTGTGTTTCAATATTCCCAAAGCCCGGGTGTTTTTAGGAGATGTGGGCAGCATCCTTCTGGGATTTTTATTTGCCTGTCTGGTCATTTTTTTATCAGAAAATATCACGGATTTTCTGGTCATGACCGGTTTTTTGTTTTTGTTTTATATGGATGAGCTTTTCACTATGGTGGTAAGAATTCGACACAAAGATTCTTTGATAACGCCCCATCGCAAGCATATTTATCAAGTGCTGGCTAACGAGGCAGGCATGGGGCACTTTAAAGTCGCTCTGGGGTACGGACTGGTGCAGATGATTATCGGCTTGTCCGGCATTGCGGTTCATCCAAAAGGGTGGGGGATGTTGTTAAGCATCTATCTTGCTTACGGCCTGATGTTTGTCCTTTTTTCCATAATTATCCGAAACAAATTTGTTAAAGATGAAAACTAAAATATCCCGGAACCTGGTGGTGATCCTGCTGCTGGATGCGTTGTTTTTTTGCGGGGCTTTTTATGTGGCTCATCTGATCCGGTTTGATTTCAATCCACCTGACTGGGCCATGGACCGGTTCCGGCAGTTTCTGCCTATGGTGGTGATCCTCAAGCTGGTGTGTTTTTATTGGCTGGGGCTGTATAAAGGGATGTGGCGGTATACCGGCATGGCTGATTTGATCAATATTATCAAGGCTGCCACCGTCACTTCTCTGGGCCTGATCGCAATTGTCCTTTACAGGACCCGGTTTGAGATGGTGTCCCGGTCTGTTTTTTTTATTGACTGGGGCCTGACCGTGATGATGATCATCGGGATACGGGTCTTGATTCGGTTGTGTTTTGAAAATTTTACACAGGATTTCAGGCTTTCAGACCTGAAGCACATTGTTTCATCGATATTTGGGAAAAAAAATAAAAAAGGCCGGGCCATGCTGATCGTCGGGGCCGGGGACTGCGGCGAGAAAATCTGCCGGCAGTTCCGGGAAAACCCTTCGGTCCAGTCCCATGTGGCCGGGTTTCTGGATGATGACAAATCCAAGATTGGCCGGCGAATCCATGGGGTGCCGGTTCTGGGGACCATTGATGACATTGAAACCATAGCTCCGGGGATGGGAATCGAAGATGTGATTATTGCCATTCCTTCGGCCGGTTCCGGGCGGATGAGACAGATTGTGGATCTATGCAAAAAAGCGGATGTCAATTTCAAGATCATTCCGGACATGGGGGAATTGATCGACGGCAGAATCGATATCAGTGCCATCCGGAACGTGGAGTACCGGGACCTTTTGGGGCGGGAGCCGGTGCGGCTGGACAAGGAAAGGATCGGAAAATATCTGACTCAGCGGACCGTGCTGGTGACCGGGGCAGGGGGCTCCATCGGCACCGGGCTGTGCCGCCAGATCTGCCGGTTTTCACCCCAAAGAATCATCCTTTTGGAACGGGCGGAAAGTCCGCTGTATGAAATCGATCTGGAGTTGAGAAAAAATTTCACACAGGTCGAGGTGGTGCCCATGCTGGCGGATATTCAGGATAAAGTGGAGCTGGCTGCGGTTTTTTCCCGGTTTCAGCCGGAGATTGTGTTTCATGCGGCCGCGTATAAACATGTCCCCATGCTGGAAGGACATCCCTGGAAAGCGGTGGAAAATAATATTTTCGGCACACAGAACCTGGTGACAGCGGCCCGGAATTCCGGGTGTGAACGGTTTGTGTTTGTGTCCACGGATAAGGCCGTGAATCCGACCAATGTCATGGGCGCCAGCAAACGGATTTGTGAACTGCTGGTTCAAAGGGAAAATATTCTGACCGATGCTAGCACCCATTTTATTACCGTGCGGTTCGGCAATGTGATCGGCAGTGTGGGCAGTGTAATTCCGCTGTTTAAAAAACAGATCCAGGAAGGCGGGCCCGTAACCGTCACCCATCCGGACATGATCCGGTATTTTATGCTGATTCCGGAAGCGTGCCAGCTGATTCTCCAGGCCGGAGCCATGGGAAAAGGCGGGGAGATCTTTATTCTGGAGATGGGCGAACCGGTTAAGATCGACCAGATGGCCCGGGATTTGATCCGGTTTTCCGGGTTTGAACCGGATCAGGATATCAAGATTGTCTATACCGGGCTGCGGCCGGGTGAAAAACTGTATGAAGAACTGATGACCGATTTGGAAGGAGTTGTTCCCACAAATCACAAGAAAATCCGGGTTTTGAACAGCCATACCGGTGATGTGAGTCTTTTGGTCTCTCAAATGGAAACCTTGAAAACCGCGGCTGCAAACAGAGATTCAGACCTGATCAGAAAATTGCTGCACCAGATTGTACCGGAATACCATGAAACGGGTGTTTG
>CALGAJ010000023.1 GCA_937951975.1 uncultured Desulfotignum sp. | reverse complement strand
AATCATGAGCGACAGTGTCTACAAAATCATCGACCTGGTGGGTGCCAGCACCACATCCTGGGAAGACGCCGCCAACAAGGCCATTGCCAAGGCTTCCGGATCCCTGCGGGATCTGCGCATCGCTGAGGTGAAAAAACTGGATATCAAAATCGAGGAAGGCAAACCGGCCCAGTTCCGCACCAATATCCGTCTATCTTTCAAGTACCAGGATTGACGGTCACGCTTAACCGGCCGGGAAAGAACAGGAATCGTTCTTTCCCGGCGTAATTCAGGCCGAAAGACAGATCAGGTCCGGGTCTGGCCGGTCCCCCAGGCCACAAACTTGGTGGTGGTCAGTTCCCGGATGCCCATGGGGCCATACGCGTGGAGCTTGGAGGTGGAGATACCGATTTCGGCTCCCAGTCCCAGTTCGCCGCCGTCATTGAACCGGGTGGAGGCGTTGACGATGACCAGAGACGCATCCACCTTTCGCACAAACCGCCGGGCGTTGTCATAATCAGTGGTGATGATGGCTTCGGTGTGATTGGAACCGTATGCGGCAATGTGATCCATGGCCCCGTTCATGTCCGGTACCACCCGGACGGCCAGAATCAGATCCAGGTATTCGGCCGTCCAGTCCGCTTCAGTGGCCGGTTTAATATTTTCCAGTATCCGGCAGCAGGCCTCACAGCCTTTTAAAGTGACACCGGCCTGAGTCATGGCGCGGTGCAGCTTCGGCAGAAATTCTGGAGCGATCTTTTCATGCACCAGCAGCGTTTCCATGGCGTTGCACACGCCGGGCCGCTGGGCTTTGGCATTGACACTGATTTCCACGGCCATGTCCAGGTCCGCCGTATCATCCACATACCCGTGGCACACACCCTTGTAGTGTTTGAGCACCGGAATGCAGGACCGGGCCACCACATGCCGGATCAGGCCTTCCCCGCCCCGGGGGATGATCAGGTCCACCAGGGCTTCCTGCTTTAACAGAATATCGACCGCTTCCCGGTCCCGCACCGGAATCACCTGGGCTGCGGCATCGGGCAGACCGGCGTCCGCCAGTCCCTGGGCAATGACCTCTGCCAGGGCCAGGTTGGAATGCAGGGCTTCGGAACCGCCCCGCAGAATCACGGCATTTCCCGCCTTCAGGCACAGACCGGCCGCATCCACGGTGACATTGGGCCGGGACTCGTAAATGATACCGATGACCCCCAAAGGGATACGCATTTTTGCGATTTCAAGTCCGTTGGGGCGGATACTGGAATCAGACAACGTGCCCACCGGATCATCCAGCCCGGCCACGAATTTCAGGCCGTCCGCCATGGCGGCAATGGTTTTGTCCGTGATCGTAAGCCGGTCGATCATGGCGGGCGGCAACCCGTTTTCACGGGCTGTGGTCACATCTTTGTGATTCTCCGATTTGATATGTTCTGCCCGGGTTTTCAGCAGGTCAGCCATGATCATCAGGGCGGCATCCTTCTGCTTCCGGGGAACGGCAGCCATGATACCGGAAGCAGCCTTGGCAGCGCCAGCAATATCAATGATCTGTGCTTGTATGGACATGATCACTCCTTAATTGGTTCATAGGGGTTAAACGGGGCGAAAGATGATCAGTCGGGATCCCCGGTGATCACCAGATTGTCCCGGTGGATTACTTCATCATAGGGCCGGTATCCGAGGCGATCCTTGATCTGGCCGGTCTGGCATCCCATGATTTTTAAAACATCGGTGGCATTGTAGTTCACCAGTCCCATTCCCAGCAGGTGTTTGTCTTCATCCATGAATTCCACAGGATCTCCCACGTCAAAATAGTCATCCACCCGGACAATTCCCGAGGGCAGCAGGCTTTTGTGCTGACGAACCACGGCATTTTTGGCTCCGGCATCGATGGTGATCCGGCCCTTGGCCTGCAGGGTGAGACCGATCCATTTTTTTTTGGAGTTGAGCCGTTCCGCTTTGGGAACAAAATACGTGCCGTCATAGGAATTCTCAAAAATGGACAGCAGAATGTCCGGCGTAAACCCGCAGGCAATGATTTTGGGAATACCGGCAGTGGTCAGTTTTCTGGCGGCCGTGATTTTGGTTTTCATACCGCCGGTACCCAGGGGACCGGCAATGGTGCCGGCCAAATCTTCCACCTGCTGCCCCGGATTTTCCACCACCCGGATGAGCTGCGCATCCTCATGAAGCCGGGGGTCTTTATCGAACAGCCCGCCGATGTCGGTGAGGTTGATCATCAGGTCCGCATCCATGAGCATGGTGATCATGGCACCCAGGTTATCATTGTCCCCGAATTGAAGGGATTTCACCGCCACGGTGTCGTTTTCGTTGATAATAGGCAGTACCTGCCAGCCCAGCAGGGTGTTGATGGTGTTTCTGGCATTCAGGTAACGCACCCGGTCACACAGATCCCCTCTGGTGAGCAGCAGTTGGGCCACTTTTCTGCCGCATTTTTCAACTGCTTTTTCCCATTCTCTGATGAGATCCGCCTGTCCGATGGCTGAAACCGCCTGGCGTTTGGGGATATCGGACGGGCGTTTGGACAATCCCAGCTTGGTGACACCGGCGGCCATGGCACCCGAGGAAACCAGGATTACCTGGATGCCCCGGTCATGGAGCCGGCATATCTGGTCGGACAGACTGGCGATAATATCGATGTTCAGGCTGTTTTTCCGGGTCAGGACCCCGGAGCCGACTTTGACGACGATGCGGTGAATCGGGCCGGTGAGCAAAGAATGGTGATGCGAATTCATGACAGGTCTTTACATAGCCTCTTTGTCTGATGTTGGCAAAATTTTTTCCTATGCCCATTTGGATCAAATGTCAATGGAATTTTATTGTCAGAGCAGGGATCTTTTTGGGCGCATACCGGCTGTGAGATTAGACAGTTCAGGCACTGGAGCGCAAGCTATCTTGTGGATTCGGGCAGTAATTGTTTCCTTTTTTCAGCGACGTTTCCCGGTGAATCCACATATACGGGCACCAGGGAGTGGACAGGAGCCTTGAGCCCCCCGGCAGGTGTGACATAAAGGGTGCCGTCATCATACACGCGGACAATACGGCGGCCCGCATCCGTAGCGACAAAATTGTCGAAAAGCCGTTGACATACCTGCTGTATCGCCTGGGCCATCAGAACATCCGGATCTTTTTTGCTGTATGCACTCTGGGTCATGGTTCTGACTTCGGCACGGTTGGTCCACACGATTTCACCGGTTCTTGTATCCTGGACAACCATCCGGAGTTGAACGGTGGCATTGTCCACCCGCCCTCCTTTGTGAGCCAGGTATCCCAGACCGGCGCCGCCGACGCCCCAGATGGCGCGGTTGAAATTGGTGTGATCATCCCTGGGCCAGTCATGCATTGCAACGGCCGGCCCCACCAGTCCGCCGATGGCCATTTTATCGATCATCTCATATTTATCAGATTCGGCAATGCCGAAAAGGGTGCGGGAGCTGAAGTTGAAGACAAAGGGCAACACACCGGTCTGAAGGGGATTGAAACTGTCCTCCCTGCCGGTTTGGAATATCATGATCCGGCCCCTGATAACATAATCGGCATTGAAAGCGGTTCCGATGTCTTGAATTGCCGTATGGTCCAGTGCGATGGACTGGGGGTGGCCATTTTGATCTGCTGAGACTTTCTGGTGTGCTTTTTCCAGGTTGGATTGCAGAGCCCCGGCGATTTCTGTTTTCATACTGTCGGACCAGTCTTTTGCCAGTTCCGCTTTTAACACGGCATTGGCGGTTGAGTCATTTTGGAATTCCGTATCTGCCTGAATGATACCCCGGTCCTCAAGATAGGATATGACATCTTCGCTGATGGCAGGCACGTAACCAAAGCGGATAATTTCGTCCTGCAGCGCTTCCATGATCAGCATATTGCGGTGCCAGTAACCCGCAAAAACATCGGCGGGCGTATAATCGGCAAAAGGAAGAATGACTATGGTTTTCT
>CALGAJ010000022.1 GCA_937951975.1 uncultured Desulfotignum sp. | reverse complement strand
AAATGAGGCACACCAGGCATTGCAGGCCGGCCAGGAAGCCATGGCCGAACTTACGGAACGGGTGGCCAGGTTTGTGGAAAACAATTTTGAAGATGTGGGCACATCCTTTGCCAAAGAAGCCTTGAAAATGCATTACGGAGCATCAGAGCATCGCAGCATCCGGGGGACCACCACCCTTGAAGAGGAAAAAACACTTCAAAAAGAAGGTGTACCGGTAATCAAAATCCCTGTTTACAAAAAACCAGACGAGGAGTTCAATTAATGATACGTTTCCACAGCGCTTTTTCCCATATTTTTTACAGTATCGTTGCTGTGCTGGCCGGAGCTGTTCTTTTTGCCGGCTGCACGGGATACGGTTTCACCATTTCCTTTGACCAGGTGAACGGATTAAAAGAAATGGATCCGGTGATATTTGAGGGATCCCAGGTGGGACAGGTGAAAAAAATCACCTATACCCAAGATGCGGTTTTCCTGGTGTCCGTTGAAATTGCCGATAAATTTTCAGACTGTGCCACAGAAGATTCCAGTTTTTTCATCGGCCGGAAACCGGGTGACACGGCCGGAAAAGCCGTGATCATTGAACAGGCCCGGCCCGGCGGCAAAAAAATTCCTGCCGATGCCGTGGTTAACGGCAGCCCGGCATCACCGGCAGCAGCAGCCGCCGCTTCCATGGAAGAAATGTGGCAGGCTTTGGGAAAAAAGATGGCCGACATGATGGCACAGATTGAAACCATTCCGGAAACCGATGAATACCAGGCCCTGAAAGATGCCATGGCCGAACTGGAACAAAAGCTGAAAGACTCCGGGCAGAAAATGAGCGATACCCTGAAAAACGATGTTCTCCCCCTGCTGGAAGAAAAGATCAAAGCAGTGTCAGACAGCCTAAGGCAGCAGGGCCAGGAAAACAAGGCCGACGAGCTGGAAAAGGATTTCGGGCGGCTTCAGGATATTTAACAGGTTTCAGAATTTCCGGATCAGCACCACACCCGCGGTGATCAGGGCAATGCCCAGGATTCTCAGCCAGGAGATGGTCTGCACCGGCACCCCCAGCAGACCATAATGATCCATGGCCACGGCCATGAGCAGCTGGCCCGCCACCACCAGGCTGAAGGTGAGGGTGGCCCCCAGCCGGGGGGTCAGAATGATCACTGAAGTCACATAAAACGCCCCCAAAAGCCCGGCCAGCCAGACCCACCACTCGATGCCGGCCGCCTGACGAACGGCAGTGAAATCCGTGCGCAGAACCAGACAGTACCCCAGCAGTCCCAGGGTGCCCACAAAAAAAGAGATCAGGGCCGCATACACCGGATCCCCGATGGCCCGGCCCATTTTCCCGTTGAACCCGGCCTGGACCGGGGCCATCATCCCGGCCAAAAGGGCCGTGAGCAGCCATATCACTTTCATTTCACTTTCCTTTTACCGATCCGCCAGGATGGTGACATTCACCTTCCGGTTCCTGGGACCGTCAAATTCACAAAAAAAGATGGATTGCCAGGTACCCAGCACCAGATCTCCGTTTTCCAGGGCCACCATTTCAGACGGTCCGAACAGGCTGACTTTGATGTGGGCTGCGGAATTGCCTTCCAGATGCGTGTATTGATCATCCCAGGGGATGATTTTGTTGAGGGTCTTCAGAATATCAACCGGGACTGCCGGATCCGCATTTTCATTGATGGTGACCGCGCCGGTGGTGTGCAGGGAACAGACATGCACCAGGCCGTTCTGTATGCCGGAATCCTTTACCACCCTGCAGACCTGATCCGTAATGTCGATCATCTGGGTCCGGCTGCCGGTTTTAACGGAAATAATCATACTGTGCCTCCTCTCCCAGTATTCCTGGCAGTCTCTGCTGACAAAGAGACCTGTATGTTGAACAAGCCCCCTGAGGGAGTCTGCTTCCGGACTGTCAGAGCCCCAGGGATCTCAGGCCGGAAGCAGACTCCCTCAGGGGGCGGGGTGCGTCTGTCAATTGTTTTGTGCGATTATTGTTTGACCAGGGTCAGGGCCTGTTTTACCACATTGTCCACACAAATCCCCAGTTTTTCCAGCACCTCTCCGCCCGGGGCGGAAGCCCCGAACCGCTCAATGCTGATCATGGCACCCTTTGGGCCCACATATTTCTCCCATCCCATGCCGATACCGGCCTCCACTGCCAGACGGCAGGTCACTTCCGTAGGCAGAATACGCGCCCTGTAAGGAGCCGGGGCTTTTTCAAACCATTCCCAGGACGGCATGGACACCACCGATGTCTTGATACTGTGTTCCTTTTCCAGTATGTCTGCCGCCTTCAGGCTGATATGGACTTCCGATCCGGTGGCGATGAGGATCAGGTCCGCTTCTTTTCCCCGGTTTTGAATGGCATAGGCCCCGTATTGAAATTCTCCGTCCCGTTTCGATACATCCAGAACAGGCAGTTTCTGACGGCTCAATATCAGGGCGGTCGGGGCATTTGAGGTGATTAACGCCTGTTTCCAGGCCTGGGCGGTTTCATTGGCATCTGCCGGCCGCACCACATGGAGCCCGGGGATGGCCCGCAGGGCCGCCAGATGTTCCACGGGCTGATGGGTGGGCCCGTCTTCCCCCACAGCCACGCTGTCATGAGTGAAGACATAAATCAGGGGCAGGTTCATCAGCGCCGCCAGCCGGATGGCCGGCCGCATGTAATCGGCAAACACCAGAAAGGTGCCGCCATAGGGACGGACGCCTGAATGCAGGTACATGCCGGCCATAACCGCGCCCATGGCATGTTCCCTGACACCGAACCGGATGTTTCTGCCTTTGCGGTCATTTTTCTGAAACTCGGTGGAACCGGTCAGAAAGGTCTTGTTGGACGGAGCCAGGTCCGCAGACCCGCCCATGAGTGCAGGCAGGTTCGGGGCAATGGCGTTGAGCACTTTTCCCGAGGCGGCCCGGGTGGCTACCGGGGCATCTGTCAGGGAAAATTCCGGAATGTCCGTGTCCCATCCTTTGGTGAGGAATCCGCTCACCGCATCCACGAACAAAGACGCATCTTCCGGATAGTCTTTTTTATAGGCCGTGAAAACATCCTGCCAGGCATTCTCCAGGTTTTCACCGGATGCGGCCGTGCTGCGGGTATGATTCAGCACGGCTTCGGGCACATGAAATGTCAGATCCTCGGGCATCCCGTAGAACTTTTTCACCAGCCGGACCTCTTCGTCCCCCAGGGGGGCCCCATGGGAATCGGCCGTATCCTGCTTGTTGGGGCTGCCATAGGCGATATGGGTTCTGATCTTGATCAGAGACGGGCGGTCTGTTTCCTCTTTGCCCGCCTGTATAGCGGCCTGGATCGCTGTCAGATCATTGCCGTCCGCCACTTCCTGCACATGCCAGTTCATGGCCGTGAATTTATCCGCCACGTTTTCCGTGAACGCGATGTCCGTGGCCCCCTCAATGGTGATATGATTGTCATCATAGATCAGGATCAATTTTCCCAGACCCAGATGTCCGGCCAGAGACACTGCCTCCATGGCCACCCCTTCCATGAGATCCCCGTCTCCGCACATGCAGAAGGTATGATGATCGATGAGCGTCTTGTCATCCTTGTTGAACCGGGCCGCCAGGTGAGACTCGGCAACGGCCATGCCCACGGCATTGGCGATTCCCTGGCCCAGGGGGCCGGTGGTGGTTTCCACCCCCGGGGTTTCTCCGTATTCCGGATGTCCCGGTGTCCGGGAGCCCCATTGTCTGAAATTTTTCAGATCATCCAGGGTCAGCCCATACCCGAACAGATACAGCAGGCTGTAAAGCAGCGAAGATGCATGGCCACCGGACAGCACAAACCGGTCCCGGTCAATCCATGCCGGGTTTTGGGGATGATGTTTCAAAAACTTGTTGAACAGCACATACGCGGCCGGGGCCAGGCCCATGGGAGCACCGGGATGGCCTGAATTGGCTTTCTGCACCGCATCCATGCAAAGGGTTCGAAGGGTATTGACTGTCAGTTGATCCAGATTTTCCGTGGCATCGACCATGATTGTGTTCTCCTGATAAGTATAATATATGGGGCTTAGGCTACAGGGCCCTCATGAATTCGGGTTTGAGTTTAATTTTTCCGCTCAACGCCTGAGCGATCTGATCCAGGGTTTTTTCCTTGTCCCGGGGAAGCCGGGCCCGGACGGGCAGATAATTGGAGGCATGGTTGGCATGAAACAGCCCGTCCGTCAGATGGGTGGAAGCGATCATCTGGCCCAGTTCCGCCAGCATCTCTTCCGGTGACGGCAGCTGGAACCGGCCGGCCTGGTAATCATCATGCAGTTCCGTGCCCGGAATCAGCATCAGGCTCAAGGCCCCCACATAGTCGGGATCGATTTCCGACAGGACCCGGCCGGTCTCCTTGGCATGGATCAAAGACCGCTCTTTTCCGGCCAGTCCCACCAGCACGGTGACCGACAGTTGAATCCCGGCCTGCTTCACCCGCTTTCCCATGCGGATCATCTTGTCGGCGGTGGCGCCTTTGCAGATATCGGCCAGCACCTGGTCATCACCGGATTCCAGGCCCATGTAGGCAATGCCCACACCCAGTGATTTCAGTTCCGCCAGTTCTTCATCGGTTTTCATGCCGATCCCCTTGGTGTTGGCATACACGCCCACCCGTTCCACCCAGGGAAGCCGGTCCCGGATCCGCTCCAGAATGGGCACCAGCCGTTTCATGGGCACGATCATGGCATCCCCGTCGCAGATAAACAACCGCTTTTGCCGGGGAAAATGGGCCCGGGCATACTCGATGTCCTGAAAAATGATGTCATCTTTCTTGATGGTGAACCGCTTGTCCCGGAAGGAGCCGCAGAACGTGCACTTGTTGTGGGAACACCCTAAAGTGACCTGAAGCAGGATGCTGTCCGCCTCGCTGGGGGGCCGTATGATCATTCCGTCGTAATGCATGGGATACTTTTCCTGTTAACGCAACTTTCGTACATCAGCAAGATAAACGGGGGCCAGCCAGCTTCGAAAGTGACGTCTGTTAATCATATTTCAAAGGGTTACTTGTAACAGGTATTCCATAAAATTTCAACACAATGAAACAGACCTTCAGGCCGGCTAATCAAGAGACCCGTGACGGCAGAGGTGAACCAGGATCACAGCTTGACCCGGGTTCTTCTGTCCAAAGCCGGAAATCACCTGCACAGCGGAGCCCCGGGTGGCGGGTGCCTTGCTGACGGACTGTCGGAGCCACCCCGTGGATTCCTGGCCGGCAGTAAGGCACCCGCCACCCGGGGCGGGGTCCTGCAGGCTTATTTGTTGCTCAGATTCTTGACCGACCGGATCTCCCCGGTTTCCGCCAGAAGCTTGAACACCTTGTACCCCCGGTCTCCCACAAACATGGACCGGCCCACCCCGCCGGCGGAAATCGGGTTTTTATAGCTGAGCACCACGACCCAGAACCGGTCGTCATCGGTTATTTCCGCTTCTTCAAACAGAATTTCCCCCAGGTCATGATCGGGATACAGCTTTTTCAGATGCTCGATGGCCCGGATTGAGGCCTCATTGACATTGATCATGTTTGACTCCTCCAGCCGTCATTGACGTCTTCTTTGAGATCCAGCCCCTTGAACAGCGGCTTGATATCCAGCAGCGGGGTGTTGTCCAGCACATCGATACCGGAAATTTCCAGCCGGTGGCCGGAAATGTTTTTGAGCCGGACCGTGCTCAGCCCGATGGGATTGGGCCTGCGGGGGGAGCGGCTGGCAAACAGTCCCACTTCCCTGCCCCCGCCGCTGGGGGGCCGGACATGCAGGGTCACGGGCTTGTCCGGCCGGTCCAGGAAAAAGAATACCTGGATATAGTTGAAACTGTCCAGCCGGAAGAGCCCGTCCGCCAGTTCCGGATTCAGTTCAATGTAAAATATTCCTTCCGCTTCAGGGTTCGGCTGATGGGGCACCTCATCATGGGAGGTGTATGGGGTATGAATGGTTCCGATGGGATGAAACAGGATGTCCATGGGATCTCCTTGATTATCAGTGTTTTCCAATTGTTTCATGCGGATGAGGATGCGGCGGCCCGGGGCCGGATCAGGCCCCGGGCGCTGCGGATCAGGGCCTGTGTAAATTCGTGGTCCGGATGGTTGATGATCCGGGCTGCAGGGCCCGTTTCAATGAGGCGGCCGCCGGACATCACCCCGATACGGTCCGCCACTTTCCGGGCCAGTCCGATGTTGTGGGTGACAAACAGCAGGGTCACCCCTTTTTCGATCTGAAGGGTGAGCAGCATCTTGAGCACCTTGGCCTGGACACTGGGATCCAGGGCGCTGGTGGGTTCGTCGGCAACCAGCAGGTCGGGTTCATGCACCAGGGCCCGGGCCAGGCAGACCCGCTGGATCGCCCCCATGTTCAGTTCATGGGGATAGCGCTTCAGAAATTCCGGGGCACAGGACAGGCGCACATCAGACAGGGCCGAGCGGACCCGGTCCTTGACTTCCGCCTCATCGGCTGCGGTGTTGTGGATGCGCAGCGGTTCCGCCACAATTTCAAACACCGTGAGCCGGTGGCTGACCGATTCCGCCGGGTTCTGGTAGATGATTCCGATGCGGGAGGCCAGGGATGCGGCCTCTTTTTTCATCCACAAGTCCATGTTCCGGCCCTGAAAGTAGCGGGTCCCCTGGTCCGGAGAAACGGCTCCGGCCGCGATCATGGCCAGGGTGGTTTTGCCGGATCCGGTTTCTCCCACCAGGCAGAACACTTCTCCGGCCATGAGCGTCAGGTCTGTGGGATAAAGCGCGGTCACCTTTCCATAGGATTTGGCCACCTGTTCAAAATGCAGCATTCGGGCGATCCCGCCCCGCAGGCAGCGCACCCGGTGGTCTCCGTCCGGAGTGATCTCCATGTCCACGGATCCCAGGGAACAGGCCGGGATGGCCTGGGTGCACCGGGGCTGGAACAGGCATCCTTCCGGTGGGGCATGCCCCCCCTGGTGAAACGCGTCCGGGGCTGCCACATGGGTGTGCACATGGGTGTGGCCGTTATCTGCGGCATGGGCGTGGACCATCCGGTAAAAGGCATCCCCCCGGATTCCGCCCAGATCCCGCACCGCGTCCATGGTGGGAAAGGCCCGGGCCAGGGCCAGGGTATAGGGATGGGCCGGGTGTGCCAAAAGATTTCTGCCCGGCAGATATTCCATGACCTGGCCCAGATAGAGCACCGCAATATCATCAGCCAGAGCCCCGGCCAGATCCAGGTCGTGGGTGATGAGCAGCACACTTTTGTTTTGGGCACGGCACGCGTGAATCACGTCCGCGACAAAAGATTTGGTCACGGCATCCAACGCCGCCGTCGGTTCATCCAGAATCAACAGGGGCGGATCCAGGATCAGGCCCATGGCCAGAAGCCCCCGCTGTACCTGCCCCCCGCTCAGTTCATGGGGATACCGGTCAGCCAGTTCCGGTGCCAGCCCCATGGCCGTCAGCCGGGTTCCGGCCAGCGCCATTGCCTGTTTTTTCGGCATGCCCCGCTGGATCAACGGCTCGGCCACCTGATATTTCAGCCGATGCACCGGATTGAGGTTGGCGGCCCCGTTTTGAAACACCATGGCAGCCTTGGCCCACCGGATCGGGGTCATCCGGGCCTCATCAAAATCCAGCAGATTGTCCTGATCCAGAAAGATCTCTCCCTGAACCCGGGCATTGTCCGGTAACAGCCCCATGACTGCTTTGCCCAAAGTGGTCTTGCCGGAACCGGATTCCCCCACCAGAGCCGTGATACGTCCCGGGGCCAGGGTCAGGTCCACCCGGTCCAGAGCCAAAAGGGCATGGTCGTCTTCCGTATATTGAACCGTCAATTTTTTTATCGTGGTCAGCACAGCGATATCATACCTTAAAGGGATCAGGTTATAAAGCGGTTTTCAGCCGGGGGTCAAATACCCGTTCCAGGCTGATGGTCACAAACGTGGTACCCATGATCAGAAAAGACAGGAGTAATACCGGCGGCATCAGCCAGTGAACCCAGATGTCCATATAATAATATTTAAGCGCATAACTGATCATCAGACCCAGAGATTTCAAGGAAGGATCAAACAGCCCCAGAAATGCCAGGGACGCTTCCATGAACACGGCCATGCGCAGTTTGGCGGCAAAGTTGATCAGGTATAATGGAAACAGTTCCGGCATCAGATGCCGGAAAATGATGTACCGGGAAGATCCGCCCATGTGCCGGGCTGCCTGGATGTGCAGCCGGTTTTTCAACGTCATTGCCTGGGCCCGGATTCCCCGGGCCGTGGTGGGCCAGGTCAGGGCCGCCAGGGTCAGGGCCAGCACCCAGGGCTGGGGCTGAAAAAAAGCAGCCAGCAGGATCAGAATCATGACCGATGGAATCGCCAGAACAATGTCGGCCAGACGCATGAGAATCTGGTCCACCCACCCTCCCTTCCAGGCGGCAAACAGTCCGGTCACCGATCCCAGGACCAGACCGGCAAATGCAGCGGTCAGCCCGAAGACCAAGGTGTTTCTCAACCCGGACATCAGTTCGGCGAAAATATCCATGCCCCCGTCGTTGATACCCAGCCAGTGCCGGGCTGACGGCGGATCCAGGGGGATAAAGGAGGTGTCATAGGGATCCCAGGGCGTCAGCACCGGCCCGAAAACAGCCAGGCAAAACAGCAGGCCCAGCAGGGAGGCACCCGTGAGGAACCAGGGATCCGTCCAGATCCGGTGTCCGGCATCAAGATGCATGGGCCACCCGGGGATCCAGCAGAATATAGACAAATTCAAGGGCCAGGTTGATTCCCAGGACCATGATGGATGCCGCCAGAACAATGCCCTGGATCAACGGCAGATCCCGCATGGCAATGGCGTTGAACAGCAGGGTGCCCAGGCCGGGATAGGAAAAAAGGGTTTCCACCACCAGGGCGCCCGTGATCATAAAGGCAAACCGCAGCCCGAGCCGGGTCACCAGGGGCAAAAGCGCGTTGCGGGCCGCATGGGCGTACCGCACCCGCAATGGCGGCAGCCCCTTGGCCCGGGCCGTCAGAACAAACGGGCTTTTCATCACCATGACCATGCCGGCCCGGGCCAGCAGAAAATTGCCCGGGAAATAGGCCAGAACCAGGGTGATCAACGGCAGGGCCAGATGGTGCAGCCGATCCGCCACTTGCTGAACAAAGGTGTGATCCGCATACGCGGTCTGGGCTCCGGCCGCGGGAAACCAGCCCAGATTCAACGCAAATACCAGCAGCAGCAGCACCCCGGAACACAGTTCAGGAATCCCTTCCAGCACGGTCATGATACCCACCCCGGCCTTTTCCATGCGGGTGCCCCGCCGCCAGGCCGCTTCCACGCCCAGCACAAATCCCAGAATCGAAGACAGCAAATGGGCCGTGACCATGAGCACCAGGGTCCAGGGAAGGGCATCGAAAAACAGGGCCGACACCGGGGCCAGAAACGCATGGGAATACCCCCAGTCCAGGCAAAAGATCCGCCCTAAAAAAGCCGTGAACCCGGAATCATCCTGGTACTGGGCCCGAAGGCCTGCCGCCTGCTCCGGCGTGAGGGTGACATCGGACGCGCCGTACATGGCCGTGACAAAATCACCGGGCAGCATCCGGGGCAGGCTGTGGCTCAGAAACGCCAGGATCAGTGCCGCAGCCACATAGGCCAGCACCGGGGTCAGCCAGGTTTGTCGGGCAGAAAAATGCATGAAATCTCTTTATTTGTGGGTCACCAAACCGGAACCACCCGTTTTACCGGATCAGGGCCAGTTTGTTCTGGGGAATGGGCACGCCCTTGCTGATGCCGCCCCGGGTGTAAAACCATTCAATTCCTTTGTCCGGGTTGTACGCGGCCAGGGTCACGGGATAATACAAAGAAATGGCCGGCAGCTCCCGGGCATAGACCGTCTGGATGTCAAACACCAGGCGTTTTCGTTTTTCCGGATCCATCTCCGTCATCTGGGCATCCATCAGGGCATTGAGTTCCGGGCAGGTATCATACCGGGCGCTGTTCACGGACCCGCCCCCGTACACGGAGGAGGTCATTTCATTGAGCACTTTGGGGTCCCCGGAAATACCGCCGTGGCCGGACACGGCCAGATCAAAATCCCGGTTTTTCACCCGGCTGTCCGTGGTGGTCTGCTCCTGGTTCACCAGGGTGACTTTGATGCCGATATCCATCAGCTGCCTTGCAATGATCTCTCCGTCCCGGTCGGACACACTTTCCCCGGCCACCGTGAGATTGGAGGCGATCAGCTCCAGGGCCAGGGGCTGCCCGTCTTTATGAAACACCCCGTCCGGCCCCGGGGTCCAGCCCAAAGCAGTGATGATCTGCCTGGCTTTTTCCGGGTTGTAGGGATAGTCCGGCGTGTCCGGGTTGTACATTTCATGATCGATGCTCAACAGGCCGTAGGAGGCGGGTGTGCCGAATCCCCGGTGGGACTTGTCAATGATTTCCTGTTGGTCTATGGCGTATGCCAGGGCCTGCCGGAACTTCCGTTCATTAAAAGGGGGTTTCGTGTGGTTGATCATCAGCTTCTTGTTCCAGCCCCGTTCGTTTTCAATCACAATCAGCCCCTTTTTTTCCAGGGGGGCTGCCATGTCCGGCTGGATATTGGCCAGATCCACCTGGCCGGTGACCAGCGACATCAGCGCCTTGGACGTGCGTACATAAATCAGGCGCTGTTTTTTCGGCGGTCCCTGGTAATAGTGTTCAAATGCCTCGAACAGATAGGTGCCCTGGGTTTTATCGAAATCTTTGAACACATAAGGCCCGCTGCCCACCATGCAGGCGGAATCGATACAGGACTCCGGGTCAGTGATCTTTTCCCATACATGTTTGGGAATCACGGGCATGGTGCCCCCGATATCCGACAGAAACGGGGCATAGGGTTTTGACAGGTAAATGATCACGGTATGATCATCCACAGCTTTGGCCCGGTCCACGGCATCAATGGAAATCCACGGGTACGGGTGCTGCTGAAAATAAGCTAGGGTGAACACCACATCATGGGCCGTGACCGGGGTGCCGTCATGCCACAGGGCCGCCGGGTCCAGGTGAAAGGTGAATGCCGGATTCTGTGGATCATAGGCCCAGTCTGTGGCCAGGCCCGGCACAAATCCTTTCTGATCTTTCCACACCAGCGTGTCAAACACCCAGGACATGCGGATATATCCGGGTCCCCGGGGATAATGCCGGAACGGGGTGGGATATCCCCAGTCCCCTTTGCCGTCGGCGATGCGGATGTCATGGTCATTTGCCCATACCGGGCCGGAAAAAGCTGAAAAAAGAATGCCTGCGGCAATCAGCACCCAAACGGCACACCCTTGCAGGGCTCTAGCAGAAATCCTGCTTGTTACAGGCTGAAGACGCGGGGTTCGGATGTTGTGGACGGCCCGGCCAAGTAACGTCATATCACGCTCCTTTACTAAAAAAAACCATGAAAACAACATCCCGGTTCCGGGACATGCCTTCATGGCAGCGGGTTTCACACGTATCAACAAAAAATTTCCGTTTTTTCTTCAGACTTCATGCCTGTATTGTGACTGATCTCATATCAGAATCCACCGGAAAATAACAGCCTTTTTTTATATGTTGTGTCCATGGTAATTTCAATTGATCAGGCCGGTGAATTACGGTATGTTGCCGACAATCAGACAAAATGTGTTTCAAAAAGGAACAAAAAAATGGAAAAAACCGATCCCCGGTACCGGGCATATCTGGATATTCTAAAAGAAGAACTGGTGCCGGCCATGGGATGCACCGAACCCATTGCCGTGGCCTATGCCGCAGCCCGGGCCGTTGCAGTGCTCAAAGATCTGCCGGACCGGGTATTGATCGAGGCCAGTGACAATATCGTTAAAAACGTCAAAAGTGTGGTGGTGCCCAATACCGGGGGATTGCGCGGCATTGCCGCCGCAGCGGCGGCCGGGATTGCCGCCGGAAATGCCGATGAAATGCTGGAAGTGATCGCCCATGTGGACGATGCCGGTCGAAAGCGGATCCGGCTGTTTCTGGACTCCTGTGATATTCAGGTGTTGCCCCTGACCACCGACATTCTGTTCGATCTCAGGGTCACGGTTTTCAAAGGATCCGCCAGCGTCATGGTTCAGATTTCCCATTTTCACACCAATATCGTTCTGATCGAAAAAAACGGCGATATTGTGTACCGGAACCAGGACTGTGACGAGATCAACACCACGGCACTCACGGACCGGGCCCTGCTCAACGTCGAGGATATTGTGGATTTTGCCTCTTCAGTGACCCTCTCCGATGTGAAAACTCTGTTGCAGAAAATGGTGACGCTCAACATGGCTATTGCCGAACAGGGGGTGTCCGGCAACTGGGGGGCCAACATCGGCACCGTTCTGATGGATGTGTGGGGGGATGACATCAAGGTCAAAGCCAAAGCCATGGCCGCAGCCGGGTCCGACGCCCGGATGAGCGGGTGTGAACTCCCGGTGATGATCGTATCCGGTTCGGGCAATCAGGGCATCACCGCATCCGTGCCCGTGGTGGTGTATGGAAAGCATCTGGGCGTGGATCAAGACACATTGTTCCGGGGCCTGATCGTCTCCTGTCTGGTGACCATTCACCAGAAAACCGGCATCGGCCGGCTGTCCGCCTACTGCGGTGCGGTGAGCGCGGGTGTGGGGGCCGGAGCCGGGATCTCCTGGCTCCACGGGGGCCGGTACCGGGAAATCGCCCACACCATTGTCAATGCCCTGGCCATGGTGTCAGGCATCATCTGTGACGGGGCCAAACCCTCGTGCGCCGCTAAAATCGCCATGTCGGTGGAAGCCGGGCTCCTGGGATTTTTCATGTTCCAGAAAGGCAAACAGTTCTACGGCGGGGATGGGATCGTGAAAAAAGGCGTGGAAAACACTATTGCCAACATCGGACGCCTGGGCCGGGACGGCATGCGGGAAACCGACCGGGAGATCATCCGCATAATGCTGGGACAATGACCCGGCCGGAAAAACCGGTCAGCTATCCGATATTGGTCACACCCACCTCCTCAAAGGTTTTGATGTCCGCCAGAATCCGGGTGGCCAGGTCCAGCAGTTCCATGCACACGGCAGCGCCCGTGCCCTCCCCCAGCCGGAATTTCAGATCGATGAGCGGCTCCAGCCCCAGGCGGTGATGCATGTATTCATGGCCGATCTCCACGGATTTGTGGCTCACGAACAGATAATTTTTTGCCGCCGGTGCCAGCTCACAGGCGATCAACGCCCCGGCCGTGGAGATCAATCCGTCACAAATCACCGGGATACCCCGGGATGCCGCACCCAGAACCAGCCCGGCTAGGGCCCCGATCTCCAGGCCGCCCACCTTGGACAAAATATCCAACGGATCTTTGGGGTCCGGCGTATGCAGATCCAGCCCTTTTTGAATCACGGCGATCTTGTTGGCCAGGGCCGCATCATCAATGCCCGTGCCCCGGCCGGTGAGTTTTGCCACGGGCAGGCCGGAGAATGCGGCAATCACCGCAGTGGACGGCGTGGTATTGCCGATGCCCATATCCCCGGTTCCCAGCAGATCCACAGGCGATTCCGCTTCCAGCTCGGAGACGATCTCGATGCCGGCTTCAATGGAACGGACCGCTTCGTTCCGGGTCATGGCCGGTTCTTTGGTGAAATTTGCGGTGCCGTAGCGCACCTTTTTGTGAAAAATGGGCAATGCCGGATCAAAATCATAATTGACCCCGATATCCGCGGCCTTGACCTTTGCCCCGGCATGTTTGGCAATCACATTCACGGATGCCCCGCTCCCGGCAAAATTAAGCACCATCTGGGGGGTCACTTCCGCCGGAAACAGGCTGACTCCTTCTTCCACCACACCATGATCCCCGGCACAGGTGACAATACGCTTGTGGGTCAGCCGGACGTCAAGGGTCCCTTTGATGGCGGCCAGACGGGCGGAGATATCTTCCATGATCCCCAAGCTTCCCGGGGGTTTGGCCTGATTGCGCAGCCGGTCTTTGGCCGCTGCCAGGGCGGCCGGGTCCAGTTCTTTCCGGATTTTTGAAATCGTGGTTTCAAGCAATGACATAGATTACCTCTTCTCTTTGATATCGGTTTCAAAAATTTCCATGCCTTTTTTCATGGCACAGAAATCCCCGCACATGGTGCAGGTCTGTTTTTCTTCCGGGGCCCGGGCTGAACGCACGGCCTCAGCGATGTCCGGGAACAGGAGGTGCCGGGACAGATCCTCCCAGCGCATGTCCCTTCTGGCCAGGGCCGCCTGTTTTTCCGTGTCCCGCCGGTCCGGATATTTAGCCAGATCCCCGATGCGCACGGCCAGGCGGGTGGCTCTCACCCCTTCTCTCACATCATGAACATCCGGCAGGGCCAGGTGCTCGGCCGGGGTGATGTAACACACCAGGTCGGCCCCGAACCGGGCCGAACTGGCCGCGCCGATGGCCGCCGATATATGGTCGTATCCGGCACCGGTGTCACAGGGGATGGGGCCCAGGACATAGTAGGGGGCATTGCCGGACATGCGCTTTTCCAGCATGATGTTGCCTTCAATTTCGTCCAGGGGCACATGGCCCGGTCCCTCCACCATGGTCTGGCAGCCCATTTCCCGTCCGATCTCCGCCAGTTCGCAATTGATGATCATTTCCGCCATCTGGGCCCGATCATGGCTGTCGTGAATCGCTCCGGCCCGGATCCCGTTGCCCAGAGACAGCACGGCATCATATTTTTTCATGAGGGCGCACACCCGGTCGAACTGTTCGTACAGCGGGTTTTCCCTTTTGTTGATATCCATCCACGCCACCATGAAGGTCCCGCCCTTGGAGGCCAGGCCGCCGTAACGGAACCCCTGTTTTCTCAACCGCTCGATGGTGTACTGGTTGATGCCGCAGTGGATGGCCATGAAACTCAGCCCGTCGGCCAGCTGCTGCTCCATGAGATCAAACAGATATTCCGGGTCCAGTTTCGCCGGGTTCCGGTGTTTGCGGATGGTTTCCTTGAACGCCTGGTACAGCGGCACATTGCCCACAGGCAGGT
>CALGAJ010000021.1 GCA_937951975.1 uncultured Desulfotignum sp. | reverse complement strand
TTTGCCTACTGCCTGATCATCGGGACCCCGCCCAATGCCATCGTGTATGCCAGCGGATATCTGGAGCCCAAGGATTACCTGCGGGTGGGAATCCCCATGTTTTTCATCGCCAATGTGGTGCTGCTGCTGTTTACCGGTATTTACTGGAGTTTCAGAGGATTCGGCACCTTGCCCGGATTCTGATTCAGATATTGAAAGGAGGAAAACATCATGGAAAACAGATTGAAATCAAATCGGAAAAAATCCGCCATGTACAAGAGCGGCAAGTTGTTTTTCACCAAAGAGCTTGAACGCCGGGTTTTTTTTTTCATGACACTGATCATGCTGGCATCCGGTGTTGTGGTGAAGTTTTTATAGGAAAGTGAGCAGAAAAACCATGGATTTCTGGATCACAATGAAAGGGAGGACTCTGTGATGGTAGCCGCTGCGTTAAAAGCCGGCCGGTTTTATGCCTATGCATTGATCCAACTGTTGATCGAACCCGGTCTTTTTTTCACGGAACTTGTGGAAAAAACCAGACCCCGCCGGGCCTTGGAATTCATGGTGATCTGCTGTGTGTTCTATGCTCTGGCAAGTCTGCTGACCGGGGCGTATTCGCAGCCGGTCCGGATCATGGCACCCATCTTTTTCATCAACGCAGCCGGTATGATTCTGGTTTCATCTGTTCTGGGATATCTGGCCATGGTGATGATCGCCGGGAAAAAAGCCCCTTTTGCCGTTGTGTTCAGCATTTATGCGTTTTCATCCGGGGTGACGCTGTTTTTATCCTGGCTGCCGTTCCTGGTCTGGATCACCGAACCGTGGAAATGGTGGCTCATATGCACCGGTCTGAAACATACATGCCGTCTGTCATGGAAAAAATCTTCCGTGATTGTGGCAGTTTCCACAATCGTGCTGTTTTTCCTGGTGGTTTCAGCCCATCTGGCATTTGTTAAAAATTAAATATAAACAAGGAGAATATTCAATGACCGATCAGATAAAAGTATTGATGGTGGATGATGAAAAACGGTTCAGGGAAACCACCCGCAAAATTCTTGAGAAAAAAGGATTTGACGTTATCCTGGCGGAAAATGGCGAGCAGGCCCTGGAAAAACTGGCGCAAAAACCCGATGTGGTGGTCCTGGATATCAAGATGCCCGGGATGGACGGGCATGAGACGTTGAGCCGGATTAAAAAGATCAAACCAAACCTGCCCGTGATCATGCTCACCGGACACGGGGCCAGACCCTCGGCCAGGGATGCCCTGGTGGAAGGCGCGTTTGATTACCTGAACAAACCCTGTGACATCGGTCTTCTGGCCGCAAAGATCAAAGAGGCCTGTCATCTGGGGGACAAACTGCCGGCCCATAAGGAACGGCGGGTGACCGCCGTGACGGTCCCC
>CALGAJ010000020.1 GCA_937951975.1 uncultured Desulfotignum sp. | reverse complement strand
CGGTACAAGCAGCATTACAGCATCTATCAGAAGATGATCTCCCAGAACCTGGATTTTGATGAGGTGTATGATATCATCGCCTTCCGCATCATTCTGGACACCGTGCCCCAGTGTTATGCTGCCATGGGGGCGATTCATTCCATGTGGAAGCCCATCTACTACAAGATCAAGGATTATATCGGCAACCCCAAACCCAATATGTATCAGTCCATCCATACCACCGTCATCGGCCCCAAAGGGGAACGGGTGGAGATCCAGATCCGGACCCGGGAGATGGACCGGATTGCCGAATCCGGTATTGCGGCCCACTGGAGTTACAAGGAAGGGACCCACATCGATGAAAACACCGGGGAAATGTTTGCCTGGATCCGGAATCTGGTGGAAAATCAGGAAAACTTCAATGATCCGGATGAATTTCTGGAAAATGTGCGCATCGATCTGTATCCGGATGAAATCTATGTGATCACCCCGGCCGGGGAGATCAAGACCCTGCCAAGAGGGGCGACCCCGGTGGATTTTGCATATCTGATTCATACGGAGGTGGGCGCGGAATGTACCGGCGCCAAGGTGAACGGAAAAATTGTCCCCCTGGCCCATGAACTCAAGACCGGGGATACCGTTGAAATCATCACCACCAAAGGGCATACCCCCAGTGCGGACTGGCTGGCCTTTGTCAAAACAGTCAAGGCCAGAACCAAGATCCGCGCCCTGATCAATGCCAGGGAAAAAGAGCGGTCCTATTCTTTGGGCAAAGAGATGTGTGAGAAGCTGTTCCGGAAAAAAAATCAGAACTTCAATGCACTGATCAAATCCGGACACATCAAGGAGGTGGCGGACACGTTCGGATTCAAATCCGTGGACGATCTGATCGCCCATGTGGGATTCGGCAAGCTGACACCCATGCAGGTCCTGAACAAGGCCCTGCCTAATCTGGAAAAAGAAGGCAGGGAAGAAGAAGAGACGGTCCTGCCGAAAAGTGCCGGCAGCCGGTCAAAAAAATCAGATACCGGCATTATCGTCAAAGGGCTCAACGATGTTCTGGTCAAATTTTCCAAATGCTGCAATCCGCTGCCGGGCGATCCCATCACCGGGTATATCACCCAGGGCCAGGGCGTGACCATTCACCGGAAAAACTGCCTCAACGTTTTGAAAATGAGCCCGGAGCGGCTGATCGATGTGCAATGGAGCGGAGAGTATCATGATTCCTATCCCGCCAGTATCCGGATCAAAACCGATGACCGGTTCGGGCTGCTGGCGGACATTGCTCTGGTGATTTCCAAAAACAACGCCAATATTCTCAGTGCCAAAACCGATACATCCGATACCGGGGTGGCCATGTTTTATTTTACCATTATGGTGGAAAGCTCAAACCAGCTGCGCAAAATCATGTCCGCGCTCAGACGCGTGAAAAAAGTGACGGATGTCAAACGGGTGGTTCGACATGAATAGCTGTACATCGTTTCTTTATCCGGAGATATGAATGAAAAAGATCTTTATTCTGGATACCAATGTCATTCTTCATGACAGCGGGTGTGTTCACCAGTTCAAGGACAATGATATATGTATCCCCATCACGGTGATTGAAGAACTGGATAAATTTAAAAAAGGCAACAACATCATTAACTGCAATGCCAGAGATTTCTTGAGAACCCTGGATGCATTGTCCAGTGAAAAAATGTTTGACAAGGGTGTCCCTGTTGCCAATGGGAAAGGCGCGATTTCCATTTGTCTGGATGTGGCGCTGGATGAAGTCATAAAAAACAATTTCACTGAAATCACATCTGATATCAAGATTTTGAACATCGCTTATACGGTGGCCAAAAAACACCAATTTCAAAATGTCATTTTTGTTACCAAGGATGTGAACTTACGCCTTCGGGCCAGATCCATTGGATTGAAAACAGAAAACTATAATTCGAAATTTGTTGAAAATCTGTCAGACATGTATACGGGTCTTCAGATCGTGGAGCACGTGTCGCCGGACGTTTTTGATGCGTTGTACAAAAAACCGTTTGAAGTGCCCAGGTCTGTTTTAGGAATGGATGCCACATTTTATACCAATGAAAATCTTATTTTAAAAAACGGCTCCAATTCGGCACTGGCCGTTTACAATGGGCAGCGTCAGTTCATTCAATTGATTCAGCCAACGGTGTGTTACGGCATCAAACCCAGAAATGCCGAACAGACCTTTGCACTTCATGCCATGCTGAATCCGGATATCCCGCTGGTTACCATATCAGGCAAGGCAGGGACGGGTAAGACCCTTTTGGCACTGGCGGCTGCGCTGGAAAAAAAACACCATTACCGGCAGATTTTTGTTGCCAGACCGGTGGTGCCTTTGAGTAACAAGGATTTGGGATTTCTTCCCGGTGACGTGGCCTCCAAACTGGATCCGTATATGCAGCCACTGTATGACAACCTGACCGTGATCCAGAATCATTTCAACGAGCTAAATACGCAGACCAAACAGATCCGGGAACTTCTCGAGGAGGAAAAAATCGTGATCACCCCCATTTCCTACATTCGGGGGCGATCCATTGTGCGGGTGTTTTTTATTGTGGATGAGGCACAAAACCTGACACCTCATGAGGTAAAAACCATTATTACCCGGGCCGGAGAAGGCACTAAAATTGTTTTTACCGGAGATATTTTCCAGATTGATCATCCCTACCTGGACAGCCAGACAAACGGGCTGGCTTATATCATCGAAAAGATGAAAGGTCAGCCGCTCTATGCCCATATCAATCTGGAAAAAGGGGAAAGATCCGACCTGGCGGAACTGGCGGCAAAAATACTATAAAATCCGATGAACCGTCAGGCCGCCTTGGTCACCTTGCCGGCCTTGATGCAACGGGTGCACACATCGATTTTTCTGACACACCCGGGTTTGATAAGTGCACGAACCCGCTGCAGATTTGGATTGAAACGCCGTTTGTTCAGGTTGTGGGCATGACTGACATTGTTGCCAACCAATGGTTTTTTGCCGCAAATAGCACATTCTTTTGACATTTTATCTAAACTCCAAAAATTGATTTTACCAAAACTAAAACCTGAAATTTATACACCTGCAATAAAAAAAAGTAAAGGTAAAATTATTCTTTTTCTGCATCTTCCGCCAATGCGGCATATTCCGGAATCAGGTTCAAAGCGATTTCGCTCTGCTCACTCCCGGGATAAAATTCCACAATGTGTTCAAGCCGTTTCAGCCCTGCCTGATACTGTCCGGTTTTTATGTAGAATTCTGCCACGTACAGTTCATGACCGGCAATATTGTCGATACACGCCTGGATGCGTTCCGGCGCTTCCTGGGCATATTCATCATCCGGAAACTGCTCCATAAGCCGTCTGAACTGAGCCATGGCATTTTTTGCCGGGGTGATATCCCTGTCCACGGTATCCATCTGATTGAACCAGCACAAACCGATTTGATTAATTACATATGGAATGGCTTCGTTTCTGGGATGCATTCTTTCGAATTGATCATAGGCCGCGATGGCCTGATCATATTCTTTGAGCTGATAATGGGCATCGGCAATTTTCAACTCAGCCAGAATGGCATACTGGGAAAACGGATACCAGTCTTTCAGATCCGTATATGCGGTGATCGCTGCCCTGTACTTTTCGTTCATGAAGGCGGAAGCCCCGTCGGCGGCCAGTTGATCCGCGGTTTTTTCCATTCGCCGGGGACTGTCAAACAAAGCGCAGCCAGACATCAGAAAAGCCATACAGATCAAACAGATAATAGGTCTCATTTTATTGCACTCTCAAGAAAGTGTTCAGCGGCAACTGCCGCAATGGCACCATCGCCCACGGCGGTGGACACCTGCCTCAATGAAGTGTCTCTCACATCACCGGCAGCAAAGACACCGGGGACACTGGTCTGCATTCGGGCATCGGTTCGGATAAATCCATAGGCATCCGTGTCTACCCCATTATTCAAAAAATCCGTGTTAGGCAGAATTCCCACCCAGATGAAACACCCGTCAGCTTTCAATGTTTTTTCTTCACCGGTTTTGACGTTTTTCACATGCACGCCCTCAATACCGAAAAATCCGTCAACACCGGTGGCGACGGTATCCCAGAGTATTTCAATTTTGTCATTGGCAAACGCTCTTTCCTGGAGAATTTTAGTGGCCCGCAACTCGTCCCGGCGATGGATCAGGTACACTTTTTTTACAAATTTTGTCAGGTAAATCGCTTCCTGTACTGCAGTGTCTCCACCCCCGACAGCTACGACGGTTTTTTCCTTGAAAAACGGGGCGTCGCAGGTGGCACAAAAAGAAATGCCTTTGCCCATATACCGGTCCTCTCCGATGCCCAGTTTTTTTGGAGACGCGCCTGAAGCAATGATGAGGCTTCGGGCTTTGATGCGTTTTTCCTGAAGCACCACTTCTTTGACATCCGGTGTCAAATTCAGAGAATGCACTTCTGCTGTTTCCATTTTCAGACCGAAGGCTTCAGCCTGAAGTTTCATTTTTTCCGCCAGATCAAACCCGCTGATGCCTTCGGGGAAACCCGGGTAGTTTTCAATCCAGTCGGTTACGATGATCTGTCCTCCGGGAACGGCTTTTTCAATGAGCAGCACATTCATTCTGGCTCTGGCGGCATAAAGTCCGGCGGTAAGGCCGGCCGGACCCGCACCGATAATCACAAGATCATAATCAAAAGCGGTCATGCCAAGCGCTCCTTACAGGACCTTCTTGATGGTTTGTTCCAGTTTTTCCTTGGCGACCATCCCGGTGATCTGGTCGGCGATTTCACCGTTTTTGAAAAAAATCAGCGTGGGAATTGCCTGAACCCCATATTTGCTGGGGCTGAGAGGATTTTCATCCACATTGACTTTGGCAAATGTCATCTGATCGCCGTAGGTTTTTTCCAATGCCTCAACTGTGGGTGCAATGGCTTTGCAGGGACCGCACCAAGGTGCCCAGAAATCGACCATGACCGGTTTTTCTGATTTCAACACTTTTTCTTCGAATCCATCGTCGTCAATTTCAATAATTTTATCAGCCATTATTATATCCTAATCGTTTTTATGGGTTAACAGGAAGCGGTGCATGAATCGATCATGCACAATTTGGGTAAATATAGGTGCACCAGGGATATTTGTCAAATAGTGAATGGATCAATGTGACATTTGTCACCTGGTTTCAGACTGGAGAAAGAAAAATTCTGGCCCCGAAATCCTTGAGACAGCAGGAACGGGGCCATGTTTGTCACGCTTGGGAAACTATCTGGTTGAGCCGGTTCAAAAAAATTACCAGTTTTCTCCCAGTACTTCGAAATGCGCTTTTTCGTGGGCACATGCCGGGCACATATCCGGCGCTTCAGATCCCTCATGCAGATATCCGCAGTTGCGGCATCGCCAGGTGACCGGTGCGTCTTTTTTAAATACCGTACCGGCTTTGATATTGGCAGCCAGATCTTTATAACGCTTGTCATGTTGTTTTTCCGCAACCGCAATGGCTTCAAACACGGCGGCGATCGCATCAAATCCTTCTTTTCTGGCAGTGGCGGCAAATCCCGGATACATTTCAGTCCATTCGTAAGCCTCTCCTTCAGCTGCGGCGTAGAGGTTTTCAAGTGTGGTACCGATAATGCCTGCCGGAAATGCCGCAGTGATTTCCACTTCCCCTCCCTCCAGGAATTTGAACAATCGTTTGGCATGTTCTTTTTCCTGGTTGGCCGTTTCAGTAAAAATGTCTGAAATCTGAACATATCCTTCTTTTTTGGCGGCACTGGCAAAATAGGTGTACCGGTTTCTGGCTTGAGATTCACCTGAAAACGCGGTTAAAAGGTTTTTTTCAGTCTGAGTTCCTTTTAATGTGGTCATTTTTTCTCCTTGAAAATGTATTTATGAAATTAAATTGTTATCCAACCGCCGCAACGGAGGCGGGCGCATGGCTTTGGCATCGGGCACAGTATCCGGTCAGGCACAGCCGTTTTCCGGTGATTGTGAATGAACGGGTGATGTCATCCGGTAATGGAATGTGTTGCAGTTCCGGATTATGGAAATCAATAATGGTGTTGCAGTACAGGCAGTAAAAATGGTGATGCTCCTCCAGGTTGGGGTCAAACCGCCTGGGATCTCCATGGCCTTCCACGACATCGATAATTTGTATTCTGGCAAAGGTAAGCAGGGTTCGGTTCACCGTATCCAGAGAAATATTGGGAAACTCCGCAAGCAGCTGTTTATGAATTTTGTCTGCACAGGGGTGATCCTTGGCCTTTTTGAGTGCCTTGTAAACAGCGACCCGCTGAGGCGTGATCTTGAGTCCATGGGTTCTGCATAATTGAGTGAACCGGTCCACACTGAATTCCTTTTTTTTGTTCATTCAGACTATTAAATAGGATTAACAATCAATTGTCAAGGTTAAATCGTGGTGAGTCATAAATTCTGTTCGGACTCAAGAGGGAAAATTTTTTCGGATAAATGAGGCAATTTTTTTGAAATGAATTTTTTCCACCCGGGCAGATCCGATGGTTTCTAAAAAAACAAAAAATACGCTGTCACCCTGTTTTTTTTTATCCTGTTTCACTGCGTTATAGATTTTATCTGCATCATAATTCAAATCAGCGGGCAGGCCCAGTCCCTGGAGCAGTCGGATGATTCGGTCCGTATCCCGGGCACAAAGCTGGTTTTTGTCACATGAAAACCGTGCGGCGGCTACCATGCCCCGGGATACCGCTTTGCCGTGTCCCGACGGGTCCAGCTTTTCAATGGCATGACCCAGGGTGTGACCGAAGTTCAGCTTCCGGCGGGCCCCGGATTCTTTTTCATCCTCCTGTACCACCGCGGCTTTAATGGCCACGCACCGGGACACCAGATGAAAAATGATTTCCGGATCCAGGGTCAGCGCTTTTTTTTGATTGTTTTCCAGAAACGTGAGCATGTCAGCATCCGCTATCAATGCGTGCTTGACAATTTCGGCAAGACCATTGGAGATCTCAGGTGCCGGCAACGTGGTGAGCATTGTTGGATCGCAGATCACAAACCGGGGTTGATTGAACACCCCGGCCATGTTTTTGTAATCAGACACATTCACGCCGTTTTTTCCCCCGACACTGGCATCGACCTGGGAAAGCAAAGAGGTGGAAACGAATCCGAAAGCCACCCCCCGCATGAAAATGGATGCGGCAAAGCCTGTTATATCACAGACAATACCGCCGCCGATCCCCAGGATGAAAACGGATCGGTCACACCCCAGTTCCATGGGTTGCTCCAGGATGAACGCCACCGTGGTCAGGGTTTTGATTTTTTCTCCGGTACCGATGCATATCACCGGTGCTTCAGGAAAACCATGCGCGTAATGTGCCTTGATGTTATGATCCGTGATGATCACCAGGGGCTGATCTGGAAGGTAATCGGCCATGTCGGCCAAACGCGCACCCACATGAATTGCAGACGCGCCCTGCTGACCTGTGATATGATACGTCTTTATCACGATGATTCAATCACGGTACGGATATCGGTCAGTTTTTTCATGGTGGCTTCAAACTGATCCGGATAGAGTGACTGCCCGCCATCACTCAAGGCTTCTTCGGGATGATTATGGACTTCTATCATCAGACCGTCCGCCCCCAGTGCGGCAGAGGCGCAGGCCAGGGGAATGACCAGGTCTCTGACACCGGCCGCATGGCTGGGATCCACAATAATGGGCAAATGACTTTCTTTTTTCACCGCCGGTACCACGGACAGGTCCAGGGTGTTTCTGCTGTGTCGAACAAAAGTCCGGACCCCGCGCTCGCACAGTATCACGTTTGCATTTCCTTCTTCCATGATATACTCAGCCGCCATCAACCACTCCTGAAGCATGGCGGACATACCGCGTTTCAGAATAATCGGCTTTTTCGCTTTTCCCGCCCGCCGCAACAGCGCAAAATTCTGCATATTTCTTGTGCCGATCTGGATGATGTCCGCACTGGCTTCCACCATTTCAAATGTTTCCACATCCATCACCTCGGTCACCACAGGCAGTCCGGTTTCTTCTCTGGCACGGGTCAGATACTCCAGTCCCTGCCGTCCCAGCCCCTGAAACGAATAAGGAGAGGTCCGGGGTTTGAATGCGCCCCCCCTGAAAAGTTTGGCGCCCGCTTTTTTCACTGCCCTTGCAATGGCCAGCACCTGCTCCAGGCTTTCAACCGCACAGGGACCTGCAATCACAGGCATGGTGCCGTTGCCGAAAATCGCTTCACCGACACGGATCTGTGTATTTTCCTGTCTGAATTCCCGGCTGACAAGTTTATAGGGTTTTGTCACCGGAATGACCTCCTTTACACCATTGAATCCCAGGAAGTGGCCGGCATCCACAGAACCTTTATTATACAGGATTCCGATGGAAACCCGGTCTCCTCCGGGAATAGGCCTGGCAGTATAACCTCTTTTTTCAACGGCTTCAACAACCAACTGGATTTGATGATCCGTTGCATTTTTTTTCATTACAATTAGCATCTCATGACCTCCAACCTTACGCGTTTTACCAGCATTGACAAAGGAGGGCAATATAAAAGACAACCCGGAGTTGTTTCTATACAAAAGAACACCCTGTGTCGAGCATTATAAACGTTGTTTCCCGGGTGTCAATAAAAAAATCTGTTTTTTTCCAGGTTGTTAAGGCAAGCGTAAAAAGACAATTACGGATTCATTGCTTGACAGGATATAGAGAATCTCCTATATATTCGCTGAATATTTGAGCAGGAAAGAAAGGCATTTACTGAACCGATATCATGATAAATTTTGAAAACGCTGCACCCGTCAAACTCAAAGGCGTCGGTGGCGGGTTATGGGTCACTCTGGATATTTCCCGTCCGCAAGATGAACTGATCGCTGAAATGGACAAACTGTTCGAAAAATTGAAACATTTGGCCGTCAATGCCAGTGTCGTCATAGACATGGGCGATATCCAGGGGCATGAGGAATTCTTTTACCTGATTAAAACCAGATTGATTGAAAAATTCGAGGTGGGGCGGGTCACCACCTCTCCCCAGAAACCCTGTGCACCTACCCGGAGAATCCGGCAGCGGGATCTTTCCAGAGGGTGGAACCATCACCGCAGTGATGTTCTGATGCTCAGGGGCCGGGTCCGTTCCGGTCAAAAGATAGAGACTTCAAGGCATGTGGTGATTTTTGGTGATGTGAATCCCGGGGCTGAAATTATTGCCGGAAAAGACATCATTGTTTTAGGAAAGCTGGCTGGGAAAGTGCATGCGGGAAATCCGGAAAACGAGGATGCCATTGTCTTTGCCCTTGCCTTTGAGCCCACAGTTATCAAGATTGCCACAGTCACGGTCACCGGCAGTGAGGAAACCTGTCATACTGTGCCTGTTTTCGCCAGTATCAGGGATGGCGGAATTCTGGTGCAAGATTATATGAAAACAAATCCGTTCCGGAAAATGCCCTGGCCGGCGGTCGTTTAATTTATACTTTAAACAGGTGAGGTGTTGATTTGCAAGGTAAAATCATTGTTGTCACATCCGGAAAAGGCGGTGTGGGTAAAACAACGGCGACATCCTCCATCGGAGCTGCCCTGGCCCTTGAAGGGAACCGGGTGGCCATCGTGGACATGGATATCGGGCTGAGGAACCTGGATGTGGTCATGGGTTTGGAGAACCGGATCGTTTTCAATATCGTGGATGTGGTTCTGGACCGCTGTAAAGTGGAACAGGCCGCCATCAGGGACAGGCGGATTGAAAACCTGTTTCTGATTCCCGCTTCCCAGAGTGATAACAAGGACGTGCTGACCTCGGCAGGCGTGGAACGGGTCGCCAAGCAACTGCGTTCCCGGTTTGATTATATTATCATGGATTCACCCGCCGGAATTGAACGGGGGTTTGAAAATTCGGTGGTTGCAGCGGATGAAGCTCTGGTGATCTGTACGCCGGATGTATCCGCTGTCAGGGATGCGGACCGGGTCATCGGATTGCTGTATGCCCGGTCGTTGAATCCCAAGCTCATCGTCAACCGTATTGAACCGGCCCGGGTGATGCGGGGAGAAATGCTCAGCCATGATGATGTGATGGAAGTGCTGTCCATCGATCTGCTGGGACTGGTTCCCATGGATGAAAAAGTGTTGATTTCTTCCAATACCGGAGCGCCGCTGGTGTTGCAGAACGACTCAAAAGCCGGGGCGGCCTTTCGACGGATTGCCAGGCGCTTGAACGGAGAAGACGATCTGCCGATTGAAATGCCGGTCTATAAAACCAGTATGTGGCAAAAAATAAGCAAGACTTTCGGGTTAAAATAAGAAGGAGAAGTTGCATGCTCAGCGGATTGTTAAAACGGTTCACCGGAAAAAAAAACAGTAAGGATGCCGCCAAAAAACGTCTCCAATTTTCTTTGATTTATGATAAACTCGAAGTCAATGATACCACCTTGACAGATCTTCAGCAGGATATTGTGGACGTGATTTCAAAATATTTCGAGATCGACAAAGATGCATTGGAGTTGAAAGTCAAGCGTGACGACGATGTGTCCGCCCTGGTGTTCAACACCCCCATCCTTCATGTCAAACGGAAACGGGCGTAACACGTCGGTATCCCAGTTTTATCCGCCCGTCGGGAAATACAATTTCCCACGGGCGTTTTTTTAAATGGAAACCCGGATCATTCACCGACATGGGTCGTACGGATGCCCAGTTCCAGCAGCTGGGCCGGTGACGCGGTGGAAGGCGCGTCGGTCAAGGGGCAGGTGGCTTTCTGGGTTTTGGGGAAGGCAATGACATTCCGGATGGATTCTTCCCGGCACAAAAGCATGATCAGCCGGTCCAGGCCAAAAGCGATCCCCCCGTGGGGAGGGGCTCCGGATTCCAGGGCATCCAGCAGAAATCCGAATTTTTCCCGGGCTTGTTCCGGTGCTATGCCCAGGCAGTTCAACACCTTTTTCTGAAGCGCCGTATCATGGATACGAATGCTGCCGCCGCCGATTTCAATGCCGTTGAGTACCAGATCATAGGCCCGGGAGTTGACTTCAAGAGGGGCGGTGTCCAGCCTGGGAATGTCTGTTTCATTGGGAGCGGTAAACGGGTGATGCAGGGCCTGGTACCGTTTTTCAGTTTCATCGTATTCCATCAGCGGGAAATCGGTCACCCAGGTGAATGAAAACTGATTTTCAGGAATCAAATTCAGACGCCGGGCCAGTTCATTTCTCAGCTGGCCCAGGGCCTCGTTGGCAATGGCCGGCTGGTCCGCCACAAAAAACACGATATCTCCGGGTTCCAGGTTCAGCCGGTCGGTCAGGGCCTGTTTTTCATCATCTGTGAAAAATTTGGCAATGGGTGACTGCCACTGGTCCTCTTTGATCTTGATCCAGGCCAGCCCTTTGGCCCGGTACACGGCGGCGAATTCCGTGAGGTCATCTATCTGCTTGCGGGTAAAGGTGGCACAGCCTTTGGCATTGATGGCCTTGACCAGGCCTTTGCTTTTGACCACGCTGGAAAACAGCTTGAAACCGGTATGTTCCACAAGATCGGAAACATTCACCAGTTCCAGGTCAAACCGCAGATCGGGCCGGTCCAGACCGAACCGGTCCATGGCCTGGGCATAGGTGAGTCTGGGGAAGGGGGTTGTCAGATCCATGTTCAGCACGGTTTTGAAGATGGCTTTGATCAGTCCTTCCGCGATCTCCATGATCTGTTCTTCATTGACAAAAGACAGTTCCATGTCGATCTGGGTGAATTCCGGCTGACGGTCTGCCCGCAGGTCTTCGTCCCGGAAGCATTTGACGATCTGGTAATACCGGTCAAACCCGCTGATCATGAGCAGCTGTTTGAACAGCTGAGGAGACTGGGGCAGAGCATAGAACTGCCCCGGGTTGACCCGGGACGGCACCAGATAATCCCTGGCCCCTTCGGGCGTGGACTTGGTCAGAAACGGGGTTTCAATATCGATGAATCCGTTGTGATCCAGATAGTTCCGGATGGCCATGGTGGCTTTGTGCCGGGCCATGATATTGTGCTTGAGCTGGGGGCGTCTCAGGTCCAGATACCGGTATTGAAGCCGGATGTTTTCCGAGGCTTCCACCCGGTCTTCAATGAGAAAAACAGGGGTCTTTGCTTTAGCAAAGATTTTAAGTTCTTCCACCAGAATTTCTATGGCACCTGTGGCCATGTTGGGATTGCGCATATCCGCCGGCCGGGCCGCCACTTTTCCTTGGATCCCTAAGACAAATTCGCTTCGAATCTCCTGGGCTTTTTCATGGACTGCCGGTGAAATCAAGGGATTGAAGACCACCTGGGTGATGCCTTCCCGGTCCCGAAGGTCCACAAAAATGACTCCGCCATGGTCCCGGCGGTGCTGGACCCATCCCATCAGCACCACGGTTTTGTCAATGTCTGTTTCCCGAAGATCGGCACAAAAATGGGTTCGTTTCATATTTCCTAATAAATCGTTCACCGGGTCTTTCCTCTATATGTTAATAATTGGGTTATTTGTGTTTCAGCACAGCTTCGATTTCAGGAACCAGCCGGTCCATGGAGATGGCAACCTGTTCTTTGGTTTTCATGTTGCGAAGAATCAGGGCATTGTCATCCAGTTCCGTCTGTCCGGCAATGAGTGCATACCGGGCATTGCGTTTGTTCGCCCGTTTCATCAAGGCTTTCAGGCTTTTTCCCCTGAAGTCCGTGTCGGTTTTGATACCTGCCTGGTTCAGGTCGCAGGACAGGTGATAGGCCATTTCCATGGCAGAGTCGCCTAAGGCCACAATGAACAGGTCCGGTCCGGGGTCTGCCGGCATGGGTGTCAGTTGTTCCATGATCTCCACCAGCCGGTCAAACCCGATGGCAAATCCGATGGCAGGGGTGTCGGGTCCGCCCAGTTCTTTGACCAGACCGTCATATCTGCCGCCGCCGGCCACGGCACTCTGGGCCCCCAGACTGGTGGTCTGAATCTCCCAGGCGGTGCGGGTATAATAGTCCAGGCCCCGGACCAGGGATTTGTCAATCGAAAAAGCCACCCCCTGTTTTTCCAGGGTGGTTTTCACGATATTGAAATGGTCTTCACAGGCCGGGCACAAATGATCCACAGTGGCCGGGGCACCTGTTAAGGCCGCCTGGCAGGTCTGGACCTTGCAGTCCAGCACCCGCAGCGGATTGCGGGTCATCCGCTGTTTGCAGATATCGCACAGGTCCTGCTTTTGTTCCCCCAGAAAATCCAGCAGCGTCCGGGTGAACTTTGGCCGGCACTCCGGGCATCCCAGACTGTTGATATGGGCGGTGAGCCCGGTGAGGCCCAGCCGTTTGAACAGTTCGTTCAAAAGAAAAATGAGTTCACTGTCCATATAGGCGGAATCGATACCGAACACTTCGGCATCGATCTGGTAAAACTGGCGGTATCTTCCTTTCTGGGGGCGTTCCCGCCGGAACATGGGGCCGGTCATGTAAAATTTTCTCACCGGTTCCGTGGCATACAATTTATGCTGGATATAGGCCCGGCAGATGGAGGCGGTGGCTTCCGGCCGCAGGGTCAGCTTGTCCCCGTTCCGGTCGTCAAACGTGTACATCTCTTTTTCGACAATATCGGTGGCCTCACCGATACTCCGGGCGAACAAGTCGGTTTTTTCCAGAACCGGGATACGGATCTCTTCGTATCCGAATGCGGTGAACAGTTCGACTGCCAGATGTTCCACTTTCTGCCACAGCCGGATCTTTTCCGGCATGATGTCTCTGAACCCTCGAATGGTCTGCATGATTTAAGTCTTCATGTATGGGGTTTTTGCCAAAATTTCATACAATCGACCAATATAGTTTAAAAACAGCGTGTGAGTCAATTATTTTCTGATTTTCACGGAATTGGCGTGGGCGGTCAGTCCCTCAATCTCTGCCAGCCGGATCACATCGGGAGCCTCGGTGTCGAAAGCGGATTTTGAATAGTGGATCAGACTGGTTTTCTTGATGAAATGGTCCACGCTCAAAGCTGAAGAGAACCGGGCCGTGCCGGCCGTGGGCAGCACATGGTTGGGACCGGCAATGTAATCGCCCATGGGCTCCGGGGTATAATGACCCAGAAACAGGGCCCCGGCATTCTGTATCCGGTCGATGTAATCAAAGGGATTGGACACCATCAGTTCCAGGTGCTCCGGTGCCAGTTGATTGGACAGGTCAATACCGGTCTTGATGTCCGGCACCAGCATGATGGCGCCGAAATTGTCCATGGACTGCCGGGCCGTGTCCTGACGTTCCAGGGCTTGAAGCTGCCGTTCCAGGGCCGCCGCGGTCTGGTCGGCCAGTTTTCTGGAATCGGTCACCAGAATGGCGGAGGCCATGGCATCATGTTCCGCCTGGGACAGCAGATCCGCAGCCACAAATTCCGGGTCTGCCGTGTGATCCGCAATGATGAGAATTTCGCTGGGCCCGGCGATCATGTCGATACCCACAGTGCCGGCCACGATTTTTTTGGCCAATGTCACATAAATATTGCCCGGTCCCACTATGACATCCACTTTGGGGATCTGCCGGGTACCGTAAGCCAGAGCAGCGACGGCCCAGGCGCTGCCGGCCTTGAACACCGATGTAATGCCCACTTTTGCAGCCGCTGCCAGGATATGGAGATTGACTTCACCATTTTCCATGGGCGGGGTCATCAACGCAATGGTGGACACACCGGCCACTTTTGCAGGGATCCCTCCCATGAGCACGGAGGACACCAGCGGGGTTTTCCCGCCTTTGGCCCCGGGGACATAGATACCGGCAGCCCCGACCGGACGAACCAGCTGTCCCACCATGACGCCGTTTCTCGGGGTGTCGATCCAGGCGTTCTGTTTCTGTTTTTCATGGAACCGGGTGAGCTGGTCAATGGCCCGTTTCAGGGTGTCCAGAAATTGAGGATCCACGGATGCCAGGGCATGTTCAAACTCTGCATCCGTCACTTTCAGTGTCTCCTGAGTGACGGCCGCAGAATCAAACTGATTGGTGTATGCCACCAGGGCTTCGTCTCCCCGGTTTCTGACATCATTGATAAACGCCTGTACATTGTCATAATCGGCTTTTGAAAAACCCAGACCCCGATCGATGATGTTCTGGACACGCTCTTGTGCATCTGCGGAAGGATATTCAAACAGTTTCATGATAAATAAGGCTCGATTTTGTTAAGTGGGTTAAAAACGGGTTCATTTTCAATATTAGAAAAAAAGATATACCAGAACAGGGGGGATAAATCCAGAAAATCACATCAGGGCGAAAAAAGTTTTCCGCCCTGATGCAAAAGTCAAAAATGAAAACCTTGAATCTAGAAGTTCAGGGTTTTCTGAAGATCTTCAATGGTGAAGTCCCACGGCACATTATGCGGGGCCACGGGTTCGTTAAACATTTCCGGCAGCTGGTCGTCGATTTTGGTGAACCCGGCCCTTTTGTTGAATTCCTTTTCGTTTCTCAGAATCGATTTTCCCAGTTCCAGAATGTCGTCCGGGGTCAGGTTCAGGCCGTATCTGGCATTGAGCATCTGGGCCACGGTGGGCAGGCCGTCTTCGTTGTCCAGAACCGCAAAGGCCACGAACAGGCAGAGCCCGGCTGCATCCACGGCAGCGGTTGCGATCTGGAGTCCCTGGGACAGCTCGATGTTGCCTTCATTCTTGTGGGGATCGATGGAGCCGCCGACACTCAGGATGTTGGCGGTCACCCCGTATCCGGCCGTGTGGTCCGCACCCATGGGCGTGGTGGCGTAGGTGACGCCGACGCCTTTGCAGGTTCTGGGATCATAGGCCGGCAACGCCTGTTTTTTAACCACCGGTACCCGGTCCACGCCCAGGGCATCCCCGGTGAACAGGGCCCCGTTCCCGATGATTTTTCCTTCAGGCGCGTATTCCCCCACTTTGGACAGCAGGTCGATGGCGGCCTGGCCGTCCCCCCAGGGGATCATGCCGCCTTCCATGGCGATTCCGATGGTCACCCCGGTCTCAATGGTGTCCAGTCCGAAATCATCGCACAGCTTGTCCAGCGTGGCGATATGGTCCATATCCGAGATGGTGGTGTGAGCCCCGAAGGCCCAGATGGTTTCATACTCGAACCCGCAGGTCAGAAAATTGCCGTCTTTGCCGTGATAGACATTGGAACATTTGATCACGCAACCGGGATGGCAGGCTTCGGTGGTGATGCCGTTGCGTTTTTGAATGGTTTCCGCCATGGCTTCGCCCGAAATAGCCTGGGCCTGGTCGAACCGGCCGGAACGGAAGTTTTTGGTGGGCAGGGTCCCGGCCTCGTTGATGACATTCACCAGCACGGCCGTACCCAGCGCCGGCAGGCCTTCACCGGTGACCGGATGGTTTCGAAGCATTTCCACCCAGCGTTTGTTGGCGGCTTTGAACGCTTCGGGATCCTTGATTTCCACCCGGGGGGCACCCGAGTCATCCACCACAATGGCCTTGATTTTTTTGGCGCCCATGACCGCGCCCAAACCGCCTCTGCCGTGGGCCCGCCCCGGACGGCCGTTCATATCCGCCTGGTTGATGGACGCGCCTTTCAGGCATTGTTCACCGGCCTGGCCGATACTCAGGACCCCGACGTTTTTGCCGTATGTGTTCCACAGGGCTTCCATGACCGCATAGTTGCCTTTTTTCACCAGATCCCCGGCCGGTAATATTTCAACGCCGTCCTTGCTGATTTTGATCAGGCTGTAATCATCTCCGTCGGGTTTGTTTTCCAGGACCAGGGCGGAAATTCCCAGCTTTGCCAGCTTCTGGGAGAC
>CALGAJ010000019.1 GCA_937951975.1 uncultured Desulfotignum sp. | reverse complement strand
ATTTCGCAGTATCTGACAGGTCTACAGGAACCGCTTTTTTCCCTTTAAACGTCCGTGACGATCTGTTCCCACTCAAAAGACACGATGTTTCTTTTTTCCTTTGAAAATTCGATGCCGATCAGAAATATCCGTTTGCCGGGTCCCATGTATTTTTCAAAATAGCGTTTTTCCCTGATTTGTGCCAGTGGGTTTTTGCCGCTTGACGGTGGCGGATCTTTTTCGATCACCTTGAATTCAAAGATATATATTTTTTCATGCCCGGGAAATTTCAGGGTCAGGTCAGCCCGTCCCCGGCTGGTGATATCTTCGGCGGTCAGATCCAGGCCGAGGCTGGCGAGAAACGCATAGATCACGCTCACATAAAACCCTTCATAATGGGTCAGGTTTCCATGGGCCGTGTAGGGGATGGCGGCAAAAAGGCGCTCGATCTGTGACTGGAGCCCGGTGAAATCATCTTCAAGCAGGGTTTTGTATAACCGGGCATCAGGCTGGAACCGGTGTTCCGTGAAATATCCGACCAGATATTTGTTGAATGCGTTCTTGACTTCAAAGTTTGGATAGGAAAGGGTATGGATCACCTGGTTGAAGATGGTACCGGTTTTTTTGATGGTCAGGTACCCGGTCTGAAACATCAACGATTCAATGGGGATATTGCCCACATCAAAGGTGTTTAAAACCTGCTCAGACACCTCCAGGTTTTCCAGGTCCGGCAGAAAATATTGTTTTGCCCGGATCATGTCCATCAGAAAGGTGGGTGTGCCGGTTTCGAACCAGTAGTTTTTGAATTTTCCGCCTTCCTGAAAGAACAGCAGGATGTCGTAGGGATTGTATACCGGCTCTCCGGAAAATGAATAGCCGTTATACCATTTTGCCAGTTCCGTCAGGTCTACCGGGCCATCGGGGCCGGTCCGGGCCAGGTGTTCCTTGAACCCGGTTTCCACATCCGCCTGGGTATAGCCGCAGATGGTGGCATACCGGTCATCGAGGGTGATATCCGTCAGGTTGTTCAGCCCGGAAAACAGGTTCATCTTGCTGAACTTGCTCACCCCGGTGAGAAACGCGAACTTGATGTGTTCATCCGCATCCTTGATGGCGGAATAAAATCCCCGCAAGGTGTTTCGGACAGCCAGGGCAGTGTCGTCATCTGTGATATTGTCCAGAATCGGCTTGTCATATTCATCCACCAGCACCACCACGGGCATCTGATATTTTTCATGGCAGGCCTCGATGAGAAACTTGAAATAGTTGCCGATGGTTTCCCTGTTTGCCGCAGTAACCCCGTTGTCTCGTTCATTTTTCTGAAGCAGCCCGGCAATGGTTTTCTCAAGATGCGCAGAAGACTGACACACATCCCCGCCAAAGCTGATTTTGATCACGGGATATTTTTTATCCCAGTCCCATTTGTCATATACAAACAGGCCCTTGAACAGATCTTTTCTTGCTTCAAACAAACATTTCAATGTATCCAGAAACAGGGATTTGCCGAACCGCCGGGGCCGGGAGAGAAAATAATACGTGCCCTGTTCAGCCATGGCAAAGGCTTGTTTTGTTTTATCAATATACAGATAAGGATCTGTTCTTATTTTTTCAAAACTCTGTATACCCAGGGGAAGTTTTTTCATGATCAATCTCCATCCAGGGATTCATAGGATCGAACCTGCGCTATAAACTGTTCAAAATCCGGAAGATGTTTTTGAATTGATTTCATAACCTGTTTTATCTTTCGGTCCGTTGTTTCCTCGAACGCAGTTCATCCAGAAAAGGTTTGAAGTCGAAATACATGCCTTTTAAAGCGATTTCATATTCAAGCCGGTCGGCATCATCTTTTTCATACAGCAGTTCACCGGTCGTAATTACCTGGTAAGCGGTTTCAACGGATGCAGCAGTTCACGATACCGGTAACCGACTGGATCATTTCGTTTTGTCTGCCTGTCTGTGTGATAAAACCAATATACTTTTAAAATCCGGTGTTTACAAGTGTTTATGATGTCGGGATACAATCCGCAGCAGTCCATACCCGTCCTGGGAAAACAGCACCTCCGTATTGGCTTCAAAAAAAGGCCTGAGCACCTGCCGGTCATGGTCGGTCCCCGCCTCCTTTAACCACAGATTGAATCCGGAATAACTTACCAGAATATGGGTGAACCCTTTGCCGGTCAGGCTATCGGCCACATCTTCGCCGGAAGCGGCATCTTCTGCAGCCCGGTACAGCAGTGAATCATTGAACGCGATAAACCGGTCTGAATAATATCCCCGGCCCCCCATGAACAACCCGAAAATCTTTGCATCTTCCGGCAGATGCGCATTGGCATACTGAAACGCGGCATATTCCGGCCGGAAGGACTGGATATAGTCATCCCGGGTCAATTCCCCGGACAGATACGCCAGGGGCCGGTCCTTTTTGAACCGCTCCACCATGTATGCGGCATTGAGCCCGAGCATGACCGTGATCACAGCCAAAACCAGAAAATTTTTGACCGGCCCGGACCATGGGACAGCCTTGAGAATCCGCGTCTGAAAATTGTAAAGCCCGAGCATGGCCAGCACCACCAGGGGCGGCAGAATCGGTGCAAAATACCGGATCCGGATGGATGTCTGGGCACAGGCATACAGCAGAAACAGCACGGAAAAAGCCGTCATCAGCCAGATTTCCGCTTTTTCCTGCCGGGACCGTTTTTTAAACCCGGCAAAGGCCAGTATCGGCAGGATCAGCAGAAACGGGCTGGTGCGGCCGTCAAAATACTGATGAGAATCATCCTCCCCCTGGAAAAACACCCGCACCGGTATCAGGGCAATGGCCGGCCAGGATTCGCCGTAATCCAGATGTCGGAACTGCAAATGGGAGATGCGCGGGGCAGGGGGCCGGGTTTCAGTGTCAGAAGACACCGGCGGCGGATTGAACACCTTGTTATATAACGGATACACCGGGTTCCCGGTCCAGGTTATGTTCCGGATCATCCACGGAGAAAACACCACCAGGGACACCAGGATGAACACGGCCCCGTACCCGGCCGCTTTCAGGCCTGCATGGCGGGTTTTTCCATGGACCCTTGCATATACAAACGGCACAAACAACCCCAGCAGAAACAATCCCACCAGCCCGTTGTACTTGGTTCCCAAAGCCAGGCCGCACCAGATCCCGCTGATAATCAACGGCCGCATCGTGAACCCGGTTTCGATCCACTTGAACAGATAGAGCAGGGCTGCAAAGAAAAAACAGATCAGCCCCAGGTCCACATACACTGTGGAAGACAACCGGACAATGATTGGCAGGGTCAGAAAAAACAGTGCTCCCATCCAGGCATGGGTCGTGTCCGTGCGTTGTCGAAGATACCGGAATATCATGACCCCTGTGACCAGGGCAAAGACAAAATGGATGAATTTGGGCGCAATGTCATTGCTGAACGCCAGCGGTATCATATACAGCAGATCCAGGCTCATGGGATAATAGGAAAACGGGATATGGGCAAGCTCATGAATCCCGCCGTTCTCCAGATACAGTTTTGGCACAAGCAGATGATGGGTCAGGGCATCCCGGTCCACCGGGGGAACGGATGACAACAGCACAATATATGCCATTATACCGGCCAATATCAGGGCAAATAAAATGTGGGTGCGAAGGTTTCGGGTCATGACC
>CALGAJ010000018.1 GCA_937951975.1 uncultured Desulfotignum sp. | reverse complement strand
GCGGATTGGTAAGAATCGTGTCAAATGTTTTGGGGGCCTGGTCAAAAAGGCCGTCGTAAGTGGCGCGGCCGGTCAGGGTATTGCCATGCCACAGATTGGGCTGATCGATACCGTGAAGCACCAGGTTGGCCAGTGCGATGGGAAACACCAGGTTTTCCTTTTCACGCCCGAAAAACGTATGGTACTTGAGCGTTTCAATATCGATGCTGGAAGCATTTTGTCCCAGTTTCCGGTCCATATGCTCATAGGCAATGGCCAGAAACCCCCCGGTTCCGCAACCTGGGTCATACACGGTTTTACCGGGCTGGGGGTCCACCGTATGCACCATGGCCCGGATCACCTCACGCGGGGTGAAAAACTGCCCTCCGTCGGAATTTTTCTCCCCCATTTTCAGCAGCAGGTCTTCATATGCCTGGGACAGGGTGAAAAAATGGGTGTCGTCGATATGGCCGATTCGGATCTCATTCACCTTGTCGAGAATATCACGCAGATTGGTTTCAGAGTCGATGCGCACCCGTTCCACCGCCGTCATGATCCGGCCGATGATACGCTGTTTGGGTGTGGCATCTGGATTGGGCAGGCCGGTGCGGGTGTCGATGTCCAGGCTGTGAAGATGGGGCAGCAGCTCCTGGTTGATAAAATCAAACAATTTTCCGTCACCGGCGGCAAACAGTTCCTGACGTTTCCAGCCAAAAGGCTTTCCTTCATCAGTTTGCGGATGATCATCCCTGTCAGACCATGGCGCGGCCCAGTCCTGCCAGCGGAAAGGGCTGTGCAACGCAGGGGTGAAATCCGTGCCCACCGCTTCCGCGGCTTCCCGGGAACGGCTTTCCTGATCATCCAGAATTCTCAGAAACAGAATCCAGGTCAGTTCCGGCACATACTGCAGGGCACTGGCGCAGTTGGACCGCCGCATGATGTCACAGATGGATTTCACATAGGCGGAGAGCGACTGGGTGGAGCCGATGGATTTAGGTTGCTTTTTTGTCTGGTTGTTTTTTGTCATGTTTCTATCTCAAAGGCCTGGGCCAGAATTTTTTGGGGCAGTTGGGTTATTTCATCAAGTTGCCGTTCCAGAGTTCGACGCAGCGGTTTCAGCACAGCCAATGCAGCGGCGGCATCCTGCTGAACCTTGAAGTCCGGCAATTCGATATTGCCTTTGGACAGCCGGCTGAAGAGCATCCGTTCCCGCACCGCACCCCTGGCAAGGGACAGTATGCAATGCTCACCAAGCGGTGATCGGAGCCAGTAATAAAACCAGCGGGAATCGACAACCCCTGGTTTCCCTTTTAACACCACATAGTCCGGGCTGGTGATTCCGGGAGTATCATCTTCATCCACAAAAGCGATGGAGCCGATGAGGATACGCATCGTATTATAGAAGACTGTTCCGGGAAAAACAGGTTTGTACCGTTCAGGTTTTTTCCCGGGCGGCGACTTGGCAGGTGCCAGGCCATCTTTGGTGGCACCCAGAACAGGAAAATCCGCCCAGTTTTCACCGATGCCCTGTTTAATCTCATCCAGGACTTTTCCAAGAGGCAGTGTTTGTGGTTTGCACCTATTGATGCTGTTGAAAATGATGGCATTGGCAAGTTTTTCTGTTTCTTGAAGCTGGATTTCTACTGCTTTCCGGGCTTTTTCTACCTCTGCCAGTCGGGTTTTCAAATGGATGGCGATATGGCGTTGTTTTTCAATTGGATGCCACGGTATGAATTGAGACAAAACCTGTTTATCAGTAATTGCTGGATATAGTGCTCCTTGAACCAAACCAGAAAGAGAATTAATAAATGTGTTGCACCGAGAAAAATAAAACAAATATTCTGAATCTAATTCCTCTCCGCATCGAAGCACACAAAAACCTGTACTACAAATTTGTTCATTGTATTTTTCAGGTACAAGGGCTACTGCATTTAAGTTCGGGCGTGTAGTAGACACCAAAACATCATTCTCACGAATGATTTGCCTTGCACGAACCGATGCAGACTCTCCTTTTGTTAATATTGGTTCTGAAATAGTCTTATTCACACGATCGATTGAAGAAATATCTACATACCAAAATTCATCATTTGGGGTTAAGGCTGGATTGATTCGTTCGATGTCGGATGAACATAATTCTTTTAACTCTCTCCATTGGATTCTCATACCGCAAACAACCTCCCCTTGGCCTCATGCATCACATCCACCGGTTTTCCTAACCCCCGTAATGCATCCCACCCGCCGGCCTGTCTGATCTCGGGCACCTCCCACAGGGCCGGGGTTTCCAGGGCATCGGTTCCACCCTGTGACAACTGTCGGCCCAGGCCTTTCAATACAATGGCGGCGTCACCCTCCATGCTGTCAAACCAGGCCATGTTTTGCTTGATATACAGCCCGCCCCTTTCCGTTCGTTTCAAGGCCCGGGCATGATAGCCGTGATGACCGAAAAAATCGTAAAGATCAAAATCATTCATCCGGTCGATTTCCCGGATCACCTCCGGGCTGAAGTTGTCGCCCAGCAAATGATCGATGAGCCGGCGGCGTTTTTGGGTTTCAATCCACAGGTTCCTGAATTCATCAAGGTCATGGGCTTCCCGCAATACCCGCTGAATCACTTCCTTACGATACTCATCCACCGGAATCAGGGTGTCGCGTCCTTCCCGGCGGGAGAGGATGAATCGGCCCTGCCCGGTGATTTCCACTTGTTGCCCTTTGACCTCACCCACAGCGGGAGGATCTTGGTGCTCTCCTGGTTCCGGATAACCGTCGGAATTATCGCCTGAACCGCCATTGCCTGGACGGGGTGGCCTGGTAATGAAATCGGTTCCGAACAGTTTTGTGACATCGGTGTAATCATACAGCCAGAATTTATATTTTTCTGTCTGTTCATGGATTCGCGTGCCCCGTCCCACCATCTGATAAAATTTGATGGGGGATTGCAGGTACCGGAAAAACACCACGGCATTGAGGCGTTCGATATCCACCCCGGCTTCCAGCAGATCCACGGTGCAGGCGATGAATGCACGCTCACCCGACCCCCGCATGGGCTCGATCATGTCGGCCCCGTTGTTGGGGCCGCCCATGCATTTAAACGCGTAAATGTCCTTGGGGGTCTGTTTCTGCTCCCTGCACCACAGCACATACAGATTGTTCATGTACATGGCCACACGATCGGCATGTATTTCCCGGGTGCAGAAAATGATGACCTTTTGTTCGGGGCCGCCGTTTAAGCAGAGCTGATGAAAAAGGTCTTCACACATTTTCGGGGTGCGCAGCTCGATGAACATCTGATCGTCAAAATCTTTGCCTGTGTAAGTTTCCCTGGTCAGATCCGCCTCGGTGAGAAGCTTTCCGGTGCGGATATCTTTTGCTTTGGCCGCAAGAATCTCTTTTCTGGTGAATGTGCGGTTGTCGATACTGGGTTTTCTTCTGACAATCTCACAGGCGGCCAGGTAACCGTCTTCCTGGGCCTGTATCAGGGTATATTCATACACGGGTTCGCCAAAATAAGTATGATTGTTGGCGGTAATTTGTTTGTCTTCGGCCGTGGCTTTTTTCGATTCCTTCAACTGGCGGGGAGTGGCGGTTAAGCCGATGTGGATGGCGTTTGGATTGCGCTTCAACACTTCCGACCATTTTCCCCAGGCGGACCGATGACATTCGTCGATAATGATGACGCTGAAAGCATCGTCATGGTAGTGTTCCGTTAAAAAACTGGCAAATCCGTCATCGTCATCATCC
>CALGAJ010000017.1 GCA_937951975.1 uncultured Desulfotignum sp. | reverse complement strand
CCGGCACCTGTCCTTCCACGGTATTGCCGCAGACCGGGCACAGGTAAATGTCGACCTCCGGCAGGTCTTTGCCCGCTTCCACCGCTGCCAGGGCTTTTTCATACAGCCCGTGGTGAATCTCTTCCACAGCCAGGGCATAGGCAAAAGCAAATTCCGCTTTCTGATGTTTGTCTTTTCTGGCCTGTTCCAGAAATTCCGGATACATCTCCTTGAATTCATGGGCCTCGCCCTGGATGGCGGTTTTCAGGTTTTCCACCGAACTTTTGATGCCGTCCATGGCTTTCAGATGGGCATGGGCATGGATGGTTTCCGCTTCCGCCGTAGCCCGGAACAGTTTGGCCAGCTGGGGCAGGCCGTCCACATCCGCTTTTTTGGCAAACGCCAGATATTTCCGGTTGGCCTGGCTCTCGCCGGCAAACGCGGCCGCCAGATTTTCCTGGGTGGTCATGGGGTGTTCTCCTCCTGTCGGGTTGATAGGGTTGTTCCCGGGGACCGGGATCGTTTCTTCAGGTGTCACGCTGAATCATTTACACAGCATACCATACCGTTTCAGAAAGAGAATTTCAAGGACTGCCGGGCTCTTTTGACAGGGCTGAAATTCATCCCCGGCTGATTCCGCTCATCACCGCTTCAGCCAGCGGTCCCTGTTTCCGCCATGCCCAGCAGGTATCGATCAGATACTGTTCGATTTCAAAGGATGCCTCAAGAACCCGGCTTCTATCCTGTGCTTCAAATATCCAATACCCCTGGAGCGCTGCCGGCGCCATGGACAGCAGCAGGGTGGTGAGATGAACACACCCTTGGGTGCCGCCGGCAATTTTTTTCACTTTGGCCGTAAAACCCGGTGCGATCACCAGCCCTTTGATGCCTTCCAGGCTGGTCTGCATTTCCCGGCAAACCTCATCATGGGGCGCACCCGGGATCTCCACATGAAGATCCACGATTTTCAGTTCAGCCGTTTTAATGAGCAGCTGGATCTGCATGTGGTGAAAGACACGGGGATCAATGGTTTCCCCGGATCTTTCAAAAACCGTTACCAGATTTCTTTCCTTGAGTTCGCCTGTGATCAATATGTGTGCATCATCCACCACATAACTGGAAATATCCAGATTCCGGTTATGGATTTTCTCCAGATCATTCACTTCCTGAAATGTCATTTTTCCGACTCCGGTGTTTTCAATATAAAAAATCAATTTTTACCCCGTTTATACACCAACCATGGCTTGTTTGACAGTGTTTTCCTTATAATCCCCGAAAGGCAGGCACAATGGATTTCCCATAATTGACAGGCAGGCATTTCACTGATATGACTTCCATGATATCGAAACCATGGTTGAGATTTGACAACGGTTAGATAATTGTTTGTAAAACAAAGCAACACAAGGAAAGTCATATGAAAATTTTGGCATTTAACGGCAGCCCGCGTCTCAAAGGCAATTCGGCAACTATGCTTGACAACGCCATCAGCGGCGCACGTGAAAACGGAGCCGGGGTGGAACTGTTCAATCTGTACAAAATGCAGTTTTCCGGCTGTATCAGTTGTTTTTCATGCAAACGTCTGGACAAGGAACGCCCCATCGTCTGCGTTGTTGAGGATGACCTGAAACCGGTGCTGGAAAAAATTCCCGGGATCGATGGCATACTCATAGCCACGCCCGTTTATTTTGGCAGTGAAACCGCTGCAACCCGTGCCCTCATCGAGCGCCTGTGTTTCCCGTATCTCAATTATGCGGATTACACCAACAGTCACTTTCCACGGTGAATTCCCGTGGGCCTTATTTATACCATGAACATCCCCAATGAACTGTTTCAAACCATGGGATATGATGTCACCTTTGGTCGCACCAAAGAGACTCTGGAGCGGGAATTTGGTTCATGCAAGATGATTTGTGCCAACAACACCACGCAATATGACGATTACAGCCTGTATGAAGCTAACGCCACCGGCGAAGCAAAGAAAGCTTACCGGGACGCACATTTCAGTGATGATTGCCGGAATGCACAACAGTTGGGAGAGCAATTGGCTTCCGGGAAGTTATTCAATGATTGATTGTACTATTCGGAATCCGGTTTATTGAAAATACAAGTAAAATTATGATGACCGGCTGCGGATGACTCTCCCGAACCGGTGGGCCACGAAGGTGTCCATGATCATCTGGGTCAGGTGATACACAATGGCCGGGATCAGGGCCATGGGATAGGCAGCGGCAAAATAGCCGGCCCAGACCAGGTAGGACACGGTCAGGGTTTTCTGGGAGGTGTGGATGGTGAATGCGGCGATGGACGGCAGATCCAGGCCGATGAATCTGGCCAGGTACTGGTTGAAAATCAGCATGAACACATGAAGTCCGATCATGAATCCCAGTACCAGAAACAGCACCGGTCCCACCTGCAGGATGCTGTGTGCAGAGCTGGCAACGGCATTGAGAATGATCAGCAGCACAATGCACTGGTTGAAAATGGAAATTTTTGTTTTGTGGGGCGGCAGCAGGTGTTTGATTTTCGGACGCAGCAGCTGACCCAGCACCGTAGGCAAAAGCACTTTGAGAATCAGACCCGTCAGCATTTGAACAATGGGCAGCTCAATGGCGGTATTGTCAAAGGCCAGGATCAGGTTGAGCATGAACGGAATGGTGAGAATGGCGGCAAAATTGCCCAGCACGCAGATGAACAGGCTCAGCGGCACGTTTCCGCCGGCCATGGCGGTCATGACCGTGCCCGAGGCCACGGTGACCGGTGCGGCCCCGATGATCAGGGCGCCCATGACAAAATCCGGCCAGGCGCTTAAAAAAAACCGAGCCGCATAAAACGCGGCAGCGGGGAAAAAAATGAGCGAGGAGACCAGGGCTGCTGCCAGCACCTTGATGTCTTTGAGCTGATTCAGCACGCTGGATGTCTCAAGAGACAGGCCTGTGAGCAGAAATGCCAGAAAAATGCCGATATTCAGGATATTGTATTGTTTGATAACCGGGCCGATCCCGGGCATGGCAAATGCCACCCCGGCCATGATGGCCATGCCGATAAAAAACCAGTATTTTCGAATCATGCTTTCCACCTGTATGTCAAAATTTCCAAAACGTCCGGAATCATGGGACGGGACGCGGAAATTGTCAAGGGATAGTGAACATTTGTTTGACAGGCAGATACCGGCCCGGTAAATTGAATTTCGTTCAGATCGGAACCGCTTGCAAGGAGAAAAAACCATGGGTACCCATAATATCGTTTTTCTGGAGCTGCTGGAATGGTTTGACGATACCGGAGAGGAACTGGTCCGCCGGCTGCCGGAAACCGGCTCTGCAGATATCAAGTACGGAGCCCAGCTGGTGGTCAGAGAAAGCCAGGCCGCCGTATTTTTTTACAACGGCAAGGCGGTGGGCGCGTTCGGCCCGGGCCGCCACACCCTGAAAACCGCCAATATCCCGCTGCTGACCAAGCTGGTGAGTCTGCCCTGGGGATTTACCAGTCCCCTGCGGGCCGAAGTGTATTTCACCAACCTGAAAACCTTTGTCAACTTGAAATGGGGCACCCGGGACCCGGTGGCGTTCCGGGACCGGGATTTAGGACTGGTTCGGCTGCGGGCCTTCGGGGTGTTCAACATCAGAATCGTGCAGCCGGTGCTGTTTGTCAACCGCCTGGTGGGCACCCAGGGCATATTTTCCACCCAAAGCGTGGCGGATTACCTCAACCAGGTGGTGGTGTCCCGGTTCAACGACCATATCGGGGAAGAGATCGACACCATATTCGACCTGCCGGCCCGGTACGACGAACTGTCCCAAAGCCTGACCGAGCGGCTCGGAGAGGATTTTTCCCGGTTTGGGCTGAATCTCACCCAGCTGTACATCAACGCCATCACCCCGCCGCCCGAGGTGCAGAAGGCCATTGACGACAAAAGCCGGATGGGCGTGTTTGACGACATGAACAAACTGATGCAGATGAAAACCGCCATGGCCATGGAAAAGATTGCGGAAAACCCGGACGGCACAAGTGCCGGCGGGGCCCAGGCCGGCATGGGCATGGGGCTGGGACTGATGCTGCCGGGCATGTTCGCCAGGCAGCTGACCGGGACCGGGGGACCGACTCAAACGACCGGGACAACCTCCGGCACTGCCACGTGTACGGAATGCCGGCACGCCATTTCGCAAGATGCGAATTTCTGTCCCTTCTGTGGCCATCAGCAGGTGATTTTCGAAAAATGCACCCAGTGCGGCAAGAACATCACCCCCAACGCCCGGTTCTGCCCCCGGTGCGGGACCCCTGTTGAAGCCGCCCCCAAAGAAAAGATCTGTGCCCGGTGCGGGGCAAAAAATCTGCCCGAAGCCGTATTCTGCAACCAGTGCGGAGAGCGCCATTAGTTTCCGGGTTCAACATCAATGCCCCCAGTGCGGGGCTCCCGTTGTCCTGGACGAGGAAACCCGGTTTTTCTCCTGTGAGTTCTGCCGGGTCCAGTCCTGTATCTGCTCCCGGGGATTTCCCAGGTATCTGTTTGCCAGATCCGAAAACGCCGCATCCCACCCGGATGCCCCGGCTGATGCCGATCTGGTGTTCGTCCCGTACTGGCGGTTCAAAGGGCTGCGGTACACCTGCACGCCTGCCGGCGTGTCCCACCGCTTCCTGGACATCTCGGCCCTGGCCCTGAAAGGATCGTTTCCCGGCCTGCCCGTCTCTTTAGGGGTCCGGTCCCAGGCCCTGCCCCTCAAGCAGATCACCCCGAACACGGCCGGCCGGTTTCTGCGGCCGGCGGACAGGAAGCGCATTCTGGATCAGGCAGAGCAGCGGTCCCTGCGGATGAATACTTCCTCTGATACCGGATTTACCGAACATATCGGAGAGACCCTGAGTCTGATCTACGCCCCGTTTTATGCCCGGAACGGCCGGCTGAAGGATGCCATCCTGAACCGGGCGGTGGGGCCTGCGGCAGACCCCGGCCCGAGCCTGGACGATCTGCCGGGGTGCCGCCCGGAAAAGCAGTCCCGGTTTGTGCCGGGCATCTGTCCGGCCTGTGGATGGAACCTGGAAGGGGCCACGGATTCCCTGATTCTGATCTGCCGGAACTGCCGCACGTTATGGAAACCCGGAAAACAGGCACTGGCAAACGTCCATTTCCGGTGTGCCCGGCCAGAATCCAAAACAGACGTGATGGTGCCGTTCTGGAAAATCCAAGCCCGGATTTCCGGACTGGCTCTGTCCTCCATGGCGGACCTGGCCCGGCTGGCCAACCTTCCCCGGGCCATTGCGCCGGAATGGGAACATCAGGACTTGTTTTTCTGGTCACCGGCTTTCAAGGTCCGGCCAAGGATCTTTCTGAGCCTGGCTTCCCGGGTGACTTTAGGCCAGCCGGCCCCGAACATGGACCGGAATCTGGACCGTGAAATCCGGGAGAACCGCCATGTGCCGGTGACCCTGCCCGTGATCGAGGCGGTCCAGAGCATCCGCATCACCCTGACCGGTCTGGCCAAACCCCGCTCAGAAAGACTGACTGAATTGACCCGTCTGGAAATAAAGCCCGTGCGGGCTACGCTGGTGTTTCTGGCCTTTGAAGACCAGGTCCACGATTATGTCCATACCGGTCTCAAAGCCGGCATCAACAAAAACGCCCTGGCCCTGGCCACAAACCTGTAGCAGGGTGCGGCCGGGGCCGGGGCGAATTAATTACCAGCACTCCTGTTCCCTATGCAGGAAACGGGCAGGAAACAGATCAGAGAAGCCCGGCGTAAAAATCGTTGCCTTTGTCATCCACGATGATAAAGGCGGGAAAGTTTTCCACCGTGATCATGTACACGGCTTCCATGCCCAGTTCTTCGTACTCCACCAGTTCCACTTTTTTGATGAAATCCTTGCCCAGGCGGGCCGCAGGCCCTCCCGGAGATCCCAGGTAGAACCCGCCGTATTGTTTGCAGGCATCGGTCACCTGCTGGCTCCGGTTGCCCTTGGCCAGCATGATCATGGATCCGCCCTCTTTCTGAAACACGGGCACATACGGGTCCATGCGGCCGGCCGTGGTGGGACCGAACGCGCCGGAGGCTTCTCCTTCCGGGGTCTTGGCCGGACCGGCATAGTAGATGATATGGTTCTTGATATATTCGGGCAGGCCCTCGCCGTTTTCATACCCTTCCATGAACTTGGCATGGGCGATGTCTCTGGCCACAATGATCTTTCCGGTCAGAGACAGGCGGGTGGCCACGGGATATTGAGACAGCTGGGCCAGGATCTCTGTCATGGGCCGGTCCAGATTCACTTCCCTGGCCGGCGTCATTTCCAGTTCCCCTGCCGGCAGGAACCGGGCCGGGTTTTCCTCCAGCTGTTCCAGAAAAATGCCGTCTTTGGTGATCTTGCCCTTGATCTGCCGATCCGCGGAACAGGACACCCCGATGCCGATGGGACAGGACGCCCCGTGTCTCGGCATGCGGATCACCCGGACATCCAGGGCAAAATGCCGGCCCCCGAACTGGGCCCCCAGGCCCAGGTTCCGGGCTCTTTCCAGCACCTTTTCCTCCAGATCGGTATCCCGGAACGCGTGCCCGGTATCACTGCCTTTAGTGGGCAGGGAATCCAGGTACCGGGCCGAGGCCAGTTTCACAGCCTTGAGGTTGGTTTCCGCCGACGTGCCGCCGATGACAAACGCGATGTGATAGGGCGGACAGGCGGCCGTACCCAGGCCTTTCATCTTTTCGGTCATGAAATCCAGCAGCGTGTTTTCCGAATTAAGCACCGCCTTGGTCATCTGAAACAACGCCGTCTTGTTGGCGGACCCCCCGCCCTTGGCCATGAACAGGAACCGGTACTCATCCCCCCGGACCGCAGCGATATCCACCTGGGCCGGAAGGTTGGTTTTGGTGTTTTTTTCCTGGTACATGGTCAGGGGCGCGTTCTGGGAGTATCTCAGATAATTTTGGGTATACGCCTCAAACACCCCTTTGGACAATTCTTCTTCATCATCGGACCAGGTCCACACCTGCTGGCCTTTTTTGGCCATGACAATGGCCGTGCCCGTATCCTGGCACATGGGATACACTTTTTCAGCTGCAATCACGGCATTTTTCAAAAGCTCCAGAGCCACGTACCGGTCATTGTCGGAACTGTCCGGATCTTCCATCACCGCCTGGAGCTGTTTCAGGTGATCGGCCCGGTACAGATGGGCCACATCCTTGAACGCGGTCTGAGCCAGAAGCGTCAGTCCCTGGGGTTCCACCAGCAGCACCTCACTGCCTTCAAACTCTTTGGTTCGGACAAACTCTTTGGTCAGCATCCGGTATTCGGTGGTGTCTTCGCCTAAAGGAAACAGCGGATCATAAATGAATTCAGTCATAGGTCACCTTTTTGATTTCTTGTCCGGTCATCATCTGATCATCGCCATTTTGCGCCGCAGGTAAGCGATCTGGGTCTGGTGGGGCAGGTCTTTGGGACAATAGTCTTCACATCCCAGCAGCGTCATGCACCCGAACACCCCGTCATCATTGCCCATGATTTCATAGAACTCCTCATCGGTCCGCTTGTCTCTAGGATCCAGAGCAAACCTTGCCAGACGCATGAACCCCACGGCGGACAGAAAATCGGGCCGCATCCGCTTGGTGGCGCAGGCGGATACACAGGCCCCGCATTCCACGCACCGCTCCAGTTCATAGATCTGTTCGGCCACGTCCGGGTCCATGCGTTCTTCGAGCTCATCATAATTGACAAGGTCTGCTTCCCTGTCATGGATCCAGGATTCCACGCGCTCGCTCATGGCCCGCATGAATTTACCTGTGTTCACGGACAGGTCTCCGATCAGCTCGAATCCGGGCAACGGCAGCAGTTTGATCTCCCCGTCCGGAAAATTGGCGGTCAGGGTCCGGCAGGCCAGGTCCGGCTGCCCGTTGATCACCATGGCGCAGGACCCGCAGATGCCGGCCCGGCACACAAAATCGAACTGCAGAGACGGGTCCTGGGTTTCTCTGATCTCGTTCAATGCAATGAATATGGTCATGCCCGGGGCTTCGGTGATTTCATAGGTCACCATCCGGGGTTTGTCCCCCTTTTTCTGGGGGTTGTAGCGGAATATCTGAAATTTCAACACTCTTGCCTGTTCGTCCATTATTTATACCCCCTGCCGATACGCTCGTTTTTGCCTTTGAATTTTTCCGGAATGGGTGTGGGGTTCAGCAGCTGCTGAAGCTCAAACCGGTCCGCCCTGGGATGGGCTTTTTTGATCTCCTCGATTTCAGCGATCCGTTTTTCCGTGTCCGGATGATGAATGGTGTTGTCCACACCATATCCCCGGGATCCCGGCGGCATCTCCATTTTCATGACATCCAGATCTTCGTAGGAGACCTCGGGCAGGTCCGCGCTGTCATCCGGCCAGGTGGTCAGGGTACGTTTGAGCCAGTCTCTGTCGTTGCGTTCCGGATAATCTTCTCTGGCATGGGCGCCCCGGCTTTCGGTGCGGAGCATGGCCCCATAGGCCACGCACAGGGCCAGCTTGATCATCTTGGGCACCCGGATGGCTTCCACCAGTTCGGGATTGGCCGATGAGATCCGGTTGCGAAGCGCAATGCTTCTGGCCCGCTGATTGAGTACCTGCAATTCCTCCACGGCCTGTTCCAGGTGCGGTCCGTTGCGGAAAATCCCCACCTTGTCCATCATGATCTGCTGCATTTCCGCCTTGAGCTCAAACGGGTTTTCTCCATACTCTCTGAGCAGCAGGTCCGCGATTTTCTTTTCCTCTGTTTTCACAAAATGCTCAATGGTGGATGTGGACACGTTCAGGGAACTTTTTTCACAATAGTCGGCCACAAATTCGCCTACGATCATGCCGGCCACCACGGTTTCGGCCACGGAGTTTCCGCCCAGGCGGTTGAACCCGTGCATGTCCCAGCACGCGGCTTCGCCGGCGGAAAACAGTCCTTTGAGGGTGGGGCTTTCGCCCGTGGCATTGGTTCTCACCCCGCCCATGGAATAGTGCTGGGTGGGCCGCACCGGGATATATTCCTTGACCGGGTCGATGCCCAGGAAGTATTCGCAGATCTCCTTGACCTCCCGCAGGTTCTTTTCAATGTGTTTGCGGCCCAGAAGCGTGATATCCAGCCACAGGTGATCCCCGTAGGGAGAGGGCACGCCCTTGCCTTTGCGCATGTGCTCGGTCATGCGCCGGGACACCACATCCCGGGAGGCCAGTTCTTTTTTGTCCGGCTCGTAATCCGGCATGAACCGGTATCCGTCCTTGTCCAGCAGAAGCCCGCCGTCGCCTCTGCACCCTTCGGTGGTGAGGATGCCCACCGGCACGATGGCTGTGGGATGAAACTGGACCGCTTCCATGTTCCCCAGGCTGGCCACGCCGGTTTCCAGGGCGATGGCCGTGCCGATGCCCTCGGAGATCACGGCATTGGTGGACACGGAATAAAGCCGGCCGTAACCGCCCGTAGCAATGGTGGTGGCCTTGGCCACATACGCGATGAGCTCGCCGGTGATCAGGTCCCGGACAACGGCGCCGTAACAGACCCCGTCCTCGTGGATCAATGCCACGGCCTCTTTTCGTTCATGCACGGGAATCCCCAGCTCAATGGCTTTGTTGTCCATGGCATAGAGCATGGTATGGCCGGTGCCGTCGGAAGTGAAGCAGGTGCGCCATTTCTTGGTGCCCCCGAAATCCCGGGCCGTGATCAGGCCGTGGGCTTCGTGGTTTTCCGTGATGGTGACCTTCTCCCCGTTGATGATGACCTCCCGGTCCCCGCCCCTGACCCGGGACCAGGGAACCCCCCAGGCCGCCAGCTGGCGGATCGCCTTGGGGGCGGTATTGACGAACATCCGGGCCACATCCTGGTCGCAGCCCCAGTCACTGCCTTTGACCGTGTCACCAAAATGCACATCTTCATCATCCCCTTCCCCTTTGACACAGGCGCCCAGGCTGGCCTGCATGCCGCCCTGGGCGGCTGCGGAATGGGACCGTTTGGCAGGGATCAGCGAGAGGACAATGGTGTCAAACCCCCGCTGCATAGCGGCAATGGCAACCCTGAGTCCGGCCAGGCCGCCGCCGATGACAAGTGAATCCGTATATATAACTTTCATTGAGAAATCCTTCTATATTTAATGAGTTTCGATGGCAGGCAGAGTGGCTTCGTGGGCACCCGCATCCGATGAGGTCTCAGGCGTGTGCTCAGTATCATGCGTGGCCCCTGCGTCATGGGCATCAGCTGTGTCATGGGCAGCTGGGGCTTCATGGGTGTCCGCTGTGTCATGAGCGGCTGCGGCTTCATGGGTATCGGCCGTGTCATGAGTATCCGCTGTGTCATGGGTCACCGCTGCCGCCTTGTCTGACGCTTCTTCTGATGCGGCCGGAGCGGTGTCATGGGATGTGCCTGCCTCATGGGCGGCTTCGGTTTCAGCCGCCGGGTCTGCCGCGGATTTCTCCTCCGCCGCATGGGATGTCTTCTGATAGGCGGTTCCCGGATAAGGTTCACCGGCATTGCCCCTATTCTGGAAACCGATGAACAGGAACATGGCCAGGGACAGAACCCCGACGGTCAGAAAGAAGATGGTCAGGCGGTTTTTCACCTTTTTAAGCTTTTTGCGGGAGTTTTTTGCATCCGTTCCCGTGAACCATCCCCATTTCATGCACAGCCGGTAAAGCCCGATGCTGGCATGCAGCTCCACGCAGATGAGCAGGATCAGATACAGAAACCAGTAATTGCCGGAAAACACCCGGTGGGCCGACAGAAACGGATCGATACTGCCCGGATTCACCAGCATGGTATACAGGTGGACCGAGCCGGCAAAAAACATGATAAACCCGGTCACCGCCTGGACATACCACAGGTTGGTGTCGGTATGCTTCATCATCTGCATCTGATCTCTCATGATCCGGTGCTGGCGCCAGGAAATGGGAAACTTGCGCATCCCTAACAGCGCATGAACGATAAACAGGGTAAACACCCCGGATACCGCGAAAAACACGGCAATGGGATACCCGTGCCCGGTGTCGGACAGAAACGCCAGTTCCATGGTCTTGGCCACGAAGTCGAACGCGTCCTTGCCCAGAATGATACTGCCCACCAGAAGCATGTGCACCCACATGAACAGCCCCAGGATCAGGCCGGTGCCGCTCTGGGCCAGATCCAGCCGGGCCGGCAGCCGGCTGCTTCTCGGTTTGTTTTCCTCAATGATGTAACTTTCCAATGGTAACCTCCTTTATGGTCAGAGCCGACCCCGGGGCCAGCTAAAATACCTCTTTGCAGATCTGTCCGATACGTCCCAGGTTTTCACACACATGGATGCCGTTTTCCTTGAACGCCTTGATTTTGGCTTCCCCGGTGCCGCTGGACCCGGAGATGATGGCGCCGGCATGTCCCATGCGCCGACCCGGCGGGGCCGTGAGCCCGGCGATGAACCCCACCACCGGCTTGGTGACATGGGCCTTGATATAAGCGGCCGCCTCTTCTTCGGCACTGCCCCCGATCTCGCCCACCATGACCATGCCATGGGTCTCGGGATCGGCTTCAAACGCGGACAGCACATCGATGAAATTGGTGCCGTTCACCGGGTCCCCGCCGATGCCGATGCAGGTGGTCTGGCCCAGCCCCACTTTGGTGAGCTGATCCACCACCTCATAGGTCAGGGTTCCGGACCGGGACACCACGCCCACATGGCCTTTTTTGTGAATCATGCCCGGCATGATCCCGATCTTGCATTCTTCAGGCGTGATGATGCCCGGGCAGTTGGGACCGATGAGGCGGCACTGTTTGCCGTTGAGAAATTTTTTCACTTTGACCATGTCCAGGATGGGAATGCCCTCGGTGATGGCCACGATCAGCTTTACCCCGGCATCGGCCGCCTCCATGACGGCATCGGCCCCGAAGGGCGGGGGCACGAAAATCAGTGACGCATCGGCCCCGGTTTCCCTGACGGCGCCGGCCACGGTATTGAACACCGGGACCTCATCCATTTTCTGTCCGCCCTTGCCGGGAGTCACCCCGGCCACGATCCGGGTCCCGTATGACAGGCACTGTCTGGTGTGGAAACTGCCTTCGTTGCCGGTAATGCCCTGCACCACCACTTTTGTATCTTTGTTGACAAATATACTCACAACCGGTTCTCCTTTAATTCACTGCTGCTGCGATTTTTTCGGCCGCATCGGCAAGATCCGATGCACTGGTCACATTCAGGTCACTGTCCGCCAGAATCCGCCGGCCCTCATCCACATTGGTGCCTTCCATGCGAACCACCACCGGCACGGTGACGCCGGTTTTTTTGGCGGCTTCCACCACACCTTTTGCAAACACGTCACACCTTAAGATCCCGCCGAAGATATTGATGAGCACGGCCTTGACCTTTTTGTCCGCCAGAATGATGCGGAACGCGTTTTCCACCTGCTCGGCCGAAGCCCCGCCTCCCACATCCATGAAATTGGCCGGCGAGGCCCCGGCGTTCTTGATGATGTCCATGGTGGCCATGGCCAGGCCGGCACCGTTGACGATATTGCCCACATTGCCGTCCAAATTGATGTAATTGAGGTTGTATTTCGAGGCTTCCACCTCCATGGGATCTTCTTCGTCCAGGTCCCGGAGTGCCAGCAGGTCCTTGTGTCGGAACAGGGCGTTGGAATCAAAATCCACCTTGGCGTCCAGGGCCATGACCTGGTCGTCGGCGGTCAGGATCAGCGGATTGATCTCCACCAAAGAGCAGTCATTGGCCACAAAAAATTTATACAAATTGGCCAGAAGAGAAGAAAACCCTTTCATGGCCGCTTTGGGCAGATCCAGACCGAACCCCACCTGCCGCAGCTGGTACCCCTGGATTCCCATGAGCGGGTCCACATACACCTTGATGATCCG
>CALGAJ010000016.1 GCA_937951975.1 uncultured Desulfotignum sp. | reverse complement strand
ATAAGGGAGCCGGCTTTTTCCCTGGCCCAGAGATCGGCCTCAATAATACCTGAAAGATCCGGATTGTCAATGCAGGTATGGGCGGCCATGGTGGTGGAGACAAAAGTGAAGATATCGGAAAACCGGATACGCCGGTCCAGAAATGCCTGAACCGCCACTTCATTGGCGGCATTCATCACTGCCGGCAGGGTTCCTTTTTTTTCGCACGCTTCCCGGGCAAATGCCAGGGATGGAAACCGCTCAAGGTCCGGTGCACCAAACGTCAGAGAGGCAAGTACTGCAAAATCCGGAAATGACAGGCCGGTATCCAGACGGTCCGGAAATGACAGAGCAAAAGAGATGGCCTGTTTCATGTCCGGCACTCCCATCTGGGCCATGACCGATCCGTCGGCAAAGCCGACCATGGAATGGACAATGCTCTGGGGATGGATCAGCACCTGAATATGTGTGTGGGAAATGCCGAACAAATGCACGGCTTCAATGAGCTCCAGGCCCTTGTTCATGAGTGTGGCAGAATCAATGGAGATCTTGTCCCCCATGGACCAGTTGGGATGCTTCAATGCGTCTTCCCGGGTAATACCGGGAAAATTCTGTTTCGGGGTATCCCTGAAAGGGCCGCCCGAAGCTGTGAGAAACAGCTGTTTCACATCTTTGGCCTGATTGCCCAGCATGCATTGAAACATGGCGGAATGCTCACTGTCCACAGGCAGCACGGTTACATTTTTTTCCCGGGCTTTGGCCATGACGATATCACCGGCCATCACCAGGGTTTCCTTGTTGGCCAGAGCGATGTCTTTTCCAGCCTCAATAGCGGCCAGGGCCGGTTTCAATCCTGCGGCCCCCACCATGGCCAGCACCACCGTGTCCACCTTGTCCCAGGCGGCTGCGGCCGCATACCCGGAAGGGCCGGACAGAATCTCAGGCCGGTGGCCCGGCTTGAGCATTTCACCCAGTTCCCGGGCTTTGTCTTCATCCAGCACCGCCACCATCTCCGGCAGAAATTCCTGGATCTGACGGCGCAACAGCGGCAGATTATTGGCAGCGGTCAAGGCCTTTACCTGGAACCGGTCCGGGTGCATGCGGACAATGTCAAGGGCGGACGTACCGATGGAGCCGGTCGCCCCTAAAATGGACAGCTGCTTCATATGCCCGCGGCCCACAGATATGCGTAGAGTACGGGAATGGCGAACAGCAATCCGTCAATACGGTCCAGCATCCCCCCGTGACCCGGCAGGATGCGGCCGGAATCCTTGACCGAGGACGACCGTTTCAACGCGGATTCAAACAGATCTCCCACCTGTCCGGCCACGGCAATGAGCAAGGCACAGGGAAGTGTCAACAAAGCCAGACCGGGTGAGCCGAAAAATATCAGAGAAAAAATCAGCCCGGCTGCCATGGCGGCACCAATACCACCGGCGGACCCTTCCATGGTTTTTTTGGGGCTGATCCGGGGCGCCAGTTTGCGTTTTCCGAAAAACGTGCCCGTGTAAAAGGCGCCGGTATCATTCATGAAACAGACAATCAGCAGCCAGAACACCCAGAGCGCACCGTTTTCCATACTTCTTACAAACAGCAGCAAAGACAGGGACAAGGGGATATACAGGATCCCCAGCGCCTGCCGGGCAATGGTATCAAACAGGTTCTCGACTGCCGGAAAACGGAACAGGACAAAGGCGGAGAGAAAAATCAGGTTCAGGACCAGCACAAGAATCATTACCGGCCATGAGCCGAACGCGGCGGCAGTCACCAGAAAGACACAGGTCAGATAGGAAAATCCGGTGATCATCCACGGCACAGGATGGGTATCAGATCTGAAAACGATTCTCAGATATTCCCGGACGGCAAAAATAGCCACACTGGAAACCAGGGCGGACAAAATCACGGATGTGCCTTTGATCAGAATCCAGATGATCAAAGGTGCCAGTATTAATGTGGTAATCCATCGCTGGGCATGTTGCATTCAACGTTACCGAACCGTCGGTCCCTTTTCTGATAATGGGTTAAGATGTCGATAAATTCCGTCTCGGTAAAATCCGGCCATAAGGTGGGCGTGATAAAAATCTCCGCATACGCGGACTGCCAGAGCAGAAAATTGGATAGCCGGAACTCTCCGGAGGTCCGGATGACCAGATCCGGGTCCGGCATGCCGGCTGTGTACAGATGATCGGTTATCATCTGCGCATTGATGTCATCGGCTGCCAGTTCCCCGGTTTCCACTTTTCTGGCCAGGGCACGAACCGCATCGGTAATTTCCTGGCGGCTGCCGTAACTTAAGGCCAGATTCAAGGTCATCTGTGTATTTTTACCTGTGGCTGCCATGGTTTCCACGGCTTGAGCCTGAACATCTTCCGGCAGTTTTTCCAACTGGCCCAGCACGTTCAGGCAGATCCCTTTTTCTATCAGCTCATCGCGTTCTGACACCAGAAATTGCTTTAACAGGTGCATGAGCGCTGATACTTCGGAATGGGGTCTGGCCCAGTTTTCAGTGGAGAATGCATATAAGGTCAAATAAGGAATCTGCAATTTCCGGCAGGACGTTACAATGGTTCTGACCGTCTGGGAGCCTTTTTCATGACCTTTGATCCGGTTCATCCATCGTTTTTTGGCCCACCGGCCGTTGCCGTCCATGATAACCGACACATGTTTCGGCAATCTGGCAGGGTCCAGATCATGGACCCGCTGAAAATCAGATTTCAAGGATTTCCTTTTCTTTTTCAGCAAAAATATCGTCCAGGCGCTGGATATACTCGTCGGTCAGGTCCTGAACCTGTTTCTGGCCCTTGAAACTGTCATCTTCGGAAATTTCTCCGTCTTTTTGCAGTTCCTTGAGCATGTCATTGGAATCCCGACGGATATTGCGAACCGCCACTTTGTATTCTTCACATATTTTGGACACATTTTTGGCGATCTCCTTTCTGCGCTCCTCGGTCAAAGGAGGGATGGAGATCCGGATCAATTTACCGTCATTGGACGGCGTCAGTCCGAGATTGGCTTTGAGAATGGCTTTCTCCACCGAATTGATCACGCTGATATCCCACGGTTTCACGGTGATCAGGCGGCTTTCGGGAATGGAGACCGTGGCCATCTGGGGCAACGGTGTCTGGGTGCCGTAATAATCCACTTTCACACTGTCCAGCATGGACTGGGATGCCCTGCCGGTCCGAACCTTTGCCATTTCCTTGACAAAGGCTTTCTGTGTTTTTCCCATCCGGTCCCTGGTTTCTTCGACCACTTCATCGATCATATGAGGTCACCTCTTTATTTTATCCGGGTGCCGATATCCTGACCCAACACCGCCTTGAGAATGTTATCAGATTTATGCAGATCAAACACCTGAAGGGGCAGGTCTTGCTCCATGGCCAGGGAAATGGCCGTCATGTCCATGACATGAAGCTGTTTTTCAATCACCCGCATATAGGACAATTCATCAAACATCACTGCATCTTCATGCGCCACCGGGTCTTTGTCATACACCCCGTCCACCTGGGTGGCTTTGAACAGAATCTGTGCACGGGTTTCATGGGCCCGGAGCACAGCGGCCGTATCTGTCGTAAAATACGGATTGCCTGTTCCCGCCGCAAAAATCACGATCCGCCCTTTTTCAAGATGCCGGATGGCCTTTCTCCGGATAAAGGGTTCTGCAATCTGATCCATGCGTATGGCGGACTGCACCCGGGTGGGCACATCACATTTCTCCAGGGCATCACACAATGCCAGAGAGTTGATCACTGTGGCCAGCATTCCCATATTGTCTGCGGAACTCCTGTCCATACCGGCGGAACTGCCGGCCACCCCTCGAAAGATATTGCCGCCGCCCACCACAATGCCGATTTCAACGTTCAACCGGGCCACTTTGGCGATTTCTTCCGCCACATAATGAATCATTTCCGGGGTAATGCCGAAGCCCTGATTTCCCATCAGGGCTTCACCACTCAGCTTGATTAAAATCCGTTTGAACTTCGGCTGGGTATTCAACAGTTACGCTCCTATCTGGAACCGCGCAAAACGTCTGATCTGGATATTTTCACCGATCTTGCCGATGGTTTCCTTCAAGAACTCTTCAATGGTTTTCTGGGGATCCTTGACATACTGCTGACTCATCAGGCAGACTTCCTTGTAGAATTTTTCCACCTTGCCGTCCACAATCTTGTCTATGATGTTTTCAGGCTTGCCTTCTTCAAGCATCTGAGCTCTGAAAATTTCGCGCTCCTTTTCCACCACGCTTTGATCCACATCATCGGGTGTCAGCCCTGCAGGATTGGCAGCAGCGATGTGCATGGCAATGTTTTTGGCAAATTCGATGAAATCATCGGTTTTGGCCACAAAATCCGATTCACAATTCACTTCCACCAGCACGCCCAATTTGGCACCGGTGTGAATATAAGAATAAACAATGCCTTCGGACGTGGATCGCCCCGCCCGCTTGGCTGCCTTGGCCAGCCCTTTTTTGCGCAGCAGTTCGAACGCTTTTTCCATATTACCGTCTGCTTCAGCCAGCACCCGTTTACAATCCATGATGCCCGACCCGGTTGCTTCGCGCAGTTCTTTTACCATTGCCGCGGAAATCTCAGCCATATTATTGTGCTCCTCTTAAAATGTCGTTATTCAGTTTCAATCGATTCTTCTGCTGATTCAGCAGGTGCTGTTTTGCGTTTGATCTTTTCCACAACCGGGCCGTCAGTACCGTCTGATACCACTTCAATGGCCACTTTCTGATCCCCTTTATCCATTTCTTTTTCCTGATCCCCATCCGCCTGGGCCTGCATTTTTTCTTCATAGATCTGACGACCTTCAATGCAGGCATCGGCAATTCGGGAAGTAAACAGCCGGATCGACCGGATGGCATCGTCATTGCCGGGGATCACATAATCGATATCATCAGGATCACAGTTGGTATCCACGACAGCCACAATGGGGATACCTAAACGCTTGCCCTCTTTTACGGCAATGGCCTCATTTTTGGGATCAATGATGAAAATGGCGGACGGCAGCCGTTTCATATTGCTGATACCGCCGATGGCAAATTCCAGTTTCTCTTTTTCCTTGAGCATTTTTGACTGCTCTTTTTTGGGATAATTTTCAAGGGTCCCGTCATTTTCAATGGAATTGAGAAAATGAAACCGGTTGATGTTGTTCTTGATGGTCTGAAAGTTGGTCAGCATGCCGCCCAGCCATCTGTTTTCCACATAAAACATCTCAGCCCGGTTGGCTTCTTCATACAGGGTTTCGGACGCCTGTTTTTTGGTTCCCACAAACAGGACATCCTTACCTTCCGCTGCGATGCCTTTGATAAAATCATGGGCTTCTTTGAACAGTTTCACGGTCTGCTGCAGGTCAATAATGTAGATCCCGTTTCTGGCCCCGAAGATATATTTTTTCATCTTGGGGTTCCAGCGTTTTGTCTGGTGTCCGAAATGCACACCGGCTTCAAGCAATTCTCTGATGGTAATGTAGGCCATTGGTTCTCCAAATCAATCTTAATGGTTTTAAATCCTTCATCCATTTCATCCCCGGAAATCGACTTTGTGAAAAGCACCGGACACCGGGTCCATGAATGTGTGTGTTAAACGCTTCTGGTAAAAATCCTTACATCTATATCAAAAACAAAGGAGTTAATCAATTTTTTTTTTAAATTGTGCCACCCGGTTTTGGCCGGCCAGATCCTGAATGATATGTATATGATCAAATTGAGGACATGTTTTTGCCAGAGCCGTGACTTTGTCTTTCTGGTCAAACCCCATTTCCAGAAGGAGCTGTCCGCCAGGCACCAGATAATCGCCGGCCTGGGTCACAATGTCACGGATACATGACAGTCCGTCATATCCACCGTCAAGGGCGGTTATCGGTTCATGATTTCGGATTTCCGGGGCCAGTTCTGAAATGTCTCTGGAGGGAATGTACGGCGGATTCGAGACGATCACATCAAAAAAAGGACCGGGGACCAGGGGGGCAAACCAGGATCCGTTGAAAAAATGAATGGTTCCGATCTCTTTTTCCCGGGCCGCATTTTTCCGGGCGGAATCCAGTGCAACCCGGGAAATATCACCGGCAAAAAAAAGATGCTCCGGATGCACCTTTGCCAGCGAAATGACAATGGCGCCGGAACCCACCCCCAGTTCCAGAGCCTTTTGAGGTTTACCGGGGTTTTCATCCAGAACCGACAGTGTGGTTGTCACCAGGGTTTCGGTATCGGGCCGGGGGATGAGCACGCCCGGCCCCACTTGAAAACTGGATTCGAAAAACCCTTTTTCGCCGGTGATGTAGGCCACGGGTTCATGATTTTTCCGTCGCTGAATCAATGTTTTAAACCGGGCCAGTTCCTGCTTTTCCAGAGGACGGTCGTGCTGCAGATACAGATCCAGACGCCGGATACCCAGGCAAAATCCCAGCAGAATTTCAGCGGTCAGGCGGGGACTGTCAATGTGATGCCGGGCAAAATAGGTTTCCGTCCAGGAAATCAGCTTGAATACAGTCCAGTCCATTATGCAAAGGTGTGGTTTTCCTGCAACGCACGGGCCTGATGAAAGGTTTTCAACTCATCGATGATCGTCTGGATATCGCCTTCCATGATACTGTCGAGTTTGTACAGGGTCAGCCCGATACGATGATCGGTCATCCGGCCCTGGGGAAAGTTGTAGGTCCGAATGCGGCCGCTCCGGTCTCCGGTTCCCACCTGGCCTTTCCGGTCCGCGGCCCGTTTGGCTTCTTCCTCTCTCATTTTGGCATCCAGGATTCGGGATTTCAACACGCCCAGGGCTTTGGCCTTGTTTTTATGCTGAGATTTTTCATCCTGGCACGTGGCCACCACACCTGTGGGAACATGGGTGACCCGAACCGCGGAATCCGTGGTGTTCACCGACTGCCCCCCGGGCCCGGACGCCCGGAACACATCCACTTTGATATCTGCCGGGTTGATTTCAATGTCGATATCTTCCGCCTCGGGCAAAACGGCCACGGTAACGGCAGACGTATGAATCCGTCCCTGGGTTTCGGTTTCCGGCACCCGCTGCACCCGATGGGTACCGCTCTCATACTTGAAAGCGCCGAAAACGCCTTTCCCCTGAATCAGGGAAACGATTTCCTTGAATCCGCCGGCACTGGAATCATTTTTTTCGATCACCTCGACGGTCCAGTTCTTATTCTCCGCATACCGGGAGTACATCCTGAAAAGATCGCCGGCAAAAATACCGGCTTCTTCCCCGCCCGTGCCGGCCCGGATCTCCAGAATCACGTTTTTGTCATCTCTGGGATCTTTGGGCATCAGCAGCACATTGAGTTTGGACATCAACGTTTCCGCCTGTTTTTCCAGGCTGACGATCTCGTCTCTGGCCATCCCGCGAATCTCGGAATCCGGATCCTTCAGCAGCTCACGGGCTTCTTCAAGCTGCACAAGAACCTGTTCATAGGTCCGGAACACCGGAACGATCCGGTTGAGCTCCCCATGCTCTTTGACGTATTTCTGGTATTTGGCCTGGTCTTTGATCACCTCAGGATCACTCAAAAGGTGTTCCAGCTTCACATACCGCTCTTCTATGCCTTTTAATTTTTCAATCATGAAGCAAAAATCCAAAAGGGGTGTCTGTACCAGACCCCCTTTTGTAAAATTTCACAGATTTTAAAATTATACCAGTTTGCTTGCATCAAAGTTGGCATATTTCCTTTTGAACCGGTCAATACGGCCGGCAGAGTCCACCAGTTTCTGTTTTCCGGTAAAAAACGGATGACAGCTGGAACAGATTTCCACCTTGATATCCTCTCGGGTGGACCCCACATCAAAAGTGGCACCGCAAGCACAGGTGGCGGTCGTTCTTGCATATTTGGGATGAATGTCTTTTTTCATTTTGCCTATCACTCCTTGCTACATCTGCCTTTTCAATCCGGCAGGTGATTCATAAAAAATTGGGTTCATGAATTCATTAATTCAAGAAACTCTTTATTATCCTTTGTTCCCTGCATTTTTTCAAGTAAAAACTGCATGCTGTCCACAGAATTTAAACTGGACAACAATTTTCTCAAAATCCAGACCCGGTTCAATGTCATGGGATCCAGGAGCAGTTCCTCTTTCCGGGTGCCGGACCGGTTGATGTCAATGGCCGGGAACACGCGTTTGTCCGCCAGCTTTCTGTCCAGTACCAGTTCCATGTTGCCGGTACCCTTGAATTCTTCGAAAATCACCTCATCCATGCGGCTGCCGGTTTCCACCAGAGCGGTGGCGATGATGGTCAGGCTGCCGCCGTCCTCGATGTTCCGGGCCGCACCGAAAAACCGCTTGGGCCGATCCAGGGCATTGGAATCCACACCGCCTGACAGAATCTTTCCGGACGGCGGCATCACGGCATTGTAAGCCCGGGCCAGCCGGGTGATGGAATCCAGAAGAATCACCACATCATGGCCCTGTTCCACGATCCGCTTGGCTTTTTCAATCACCATCTCCGCCACCTGTACATGCCGTTCCGCCGGCTCGTCAAACGTGGAACTGATCACTTCCGCATCCACGGACCGGGCCATGTCCGTGACCTCCTCAGGACGTTCGTCAATCAGCAGTATCATGGGAACAATACTTTTATGGGCCTTGATCATGGAGTTGGCAATATTCTGAAGCAGCATGGTTTTCCCGGCTTTGGGGGGGGAAACGATCAATCCTCTTTGCCCGAAACCGATGGGAGACATCAGGTCGATAATCCGCATGGAATAGTTGTCGGATTCCGCCTCCAGATTCATCTTCCGGTCCGGATAAAGCGGCAGAAGGTTATCGAATAAAATAGTCTCCGCCGCCACTTCCGGGCTCTGAAAATTGACTGCCTCCACTTTGAGCAGGGCAAAATACCGTTCTGAATCCTTGGGTTGTCTCACCTGGCCGGAAATGGTGTCACCGGTTCTTAAATTGAAGCGCCGGATCTGAGAAGGAGATACATAAATGTCATCCGGACCGGGCAGATAATTATACCCGGGTGCCCTGAGAAAACCGAATCCGTCCGGGAGAATTTCAAGGGTTCCCTCTCCATATACCTGGCCGCTTTTTTCAATGTTGGCCTGGAGCAGGGCAAAAATCAATTCCTGTTTCTTTAGACCGCCGATCCCTTTGATATTATTTTCTTTTGCAAGCTTGGTCAGCTCACTGATTTTCATTTTATTAAGTTCTACAAGATTCATTCGCGCTCCCGAATTTTTTATAATTTTTCATGTTCCGGCATATTTTCAATTTCTGGTAAGGATCAGTCGATTTACAGGACGTCTTTGATGTCTGGCATTTTCAAATACAACCAACTATGGAAAAAAACAGACGAAGGACTGGTATTATCTGAATAACAGTTGACTAAATAGTGCATTAATTTTTTATTGTCAACAATTCTTTTGAAGAAACGGCCCCTATGTTGACTTTCCGTACATGGTTATGGTAATTTCCCAACCTGATTCACACAAATCCTTCATGACAGGGTCTCAACCATTGCGACATCAGCCATTGATCCTGTTCTGCCGGAAATCATATTATAATCATCGAAGAAAGGAAAACCAACCGTGGAAAGAACACTGTCCATCATCAAACCTGACGGGGTGGCAAAAAACATCATCGGCGAGGTGATCAATCGCTTTGAAACCGCAGGAATCAAAATTGCTGCCATGAAAATGCTTCAGCTGACCAAATCCCAGGCCCAGGAGTTTTACGCCGTTCACAAAGAACGTCCGTTTTTCGACAGCCTCACTGATTTCATGACCTCAGGGCCCATCGTGGTCATGGTGCTGGAAGGCGAAGATGTGATTGCCGGAAACCGCAAAATCATGGGTGCCACCAACTTCAAGGAAGCCGAAGAAGGCACCATCCGCCGCGAATATGCCACTGACATCGAAAAAAATGTGGTCCACGGATCCGATGCCCCGGAAACCGCCGCCTTTGAAATCAGCTATTTTTTCAATGAGCTGGAGATCCAGTCCCGGTAATATCCTGCCTTTTGAGCGCAGCTGCTGTCTGGGCTGCGCTTTTCTTTCCTGGTTCAGTCACAGTTTTTTTGGATCATTCAGGATTCATTTTTCCGGTGTGATACCCGTCCAGATCCAGGCTCACATGAGTGAACCCGGTTGTTTTCAGAGCTGCTGATATCTGTTTGCGATATTCCACCATGGCGCCAATGGCGGCCGCATCGGTCTCGATGCGGGCCACTGTGCCATGGGAGCGCACCCTTACATGGGCAAATCCCAGGGACCGGACAAATTGTTCCGCCTGCTCAATTCGAACCAGAACCTCTCTGGTGATGATATCGAAAAACGGAATCCGGGTGGCCAGACAGGACTGGGACGGCAGATCCCAGGTGGTCAGTCCCATCTGCCTTGAACAGTGACGGATCTGTTTTTTGGAAAACCCGGCATCCACCAGGGGTGCAAGAACCTCCAGTTCTTCGGCGGCTTTTAAACCGGGCCGGAAATCGCCCAGATCATCGGTGTTCACCCCGTGCAACACATGGGTGATCCCATTCTGGTCCGCAATCCTGTGGATTACGGAAAATATCACGGTTTTACAATGATAACACCGCGCCGGTGTATTTGCCGTCACCTGTTCATGGCTCAGGATATCGAGTTCCACCACCTGATGTTTGACGCCGAGATCTTTGGCTGTCTGCCGGGCCTGCCGGATCTCCTGTTTGGTCACAAACGCGGATGCCACCGTCACTGCCAGAAGATTTTCCAACCCGGATTCAGCGGCTGCTGCCAGCAAAAAAGCGGAATCCGCCCCGCCGGAAAATGCCACAGCCGCTGTCTTCAACTTTTTCAATCCAGTCTTGAGCATCCGTATTTTTTCATCACACACAGAATTTGATACATCTGTCATTTTTTATGCTTTCATAAAATTATCCGATTAAAGATAAAGGGAATTTTTCCGATCCCGGCAAAAAGCCAGAAAGTCCTTGACACGGCCGGGTCTTTGATGTATAAACCCCGGACATTCAGCATTGGTGGGTGATCGTCCAATGGCAGGACTACGGACTCTGACTCCGTCAATCTAGGTTCGAATCCTAGTCACCCAGCCAAGAATATCAAGGGTTTTCAGCTTTCGGGTTGAAAATCCTTTTGATTTTGTAGGTTCGTGTACTCGCTATGTACTCAAATTTTATCAATACAAATTCCCTCCAAACCTTCCATTAAAATAATTCTTGCCGGTGGTCAATCCCTGATATTTTTTAACCCGGCTCCTTGTGTTCGGAGTTCTTATCAAAAGTGTTCGCTCAGTGCGATTGATTATTTTTTGCAGGGGGATATCCCACATGATTTCAACCAACAGACACAAAAAAATGAAAGGGTCCCCCTCTGCCCACCTGCAGGGCCTTTCCCAAGATCTGACCCGTGGGAATCACCCGTCCAATTTCAGCCATTCAATTTTTTTGATTTTTTTGTGCAAGAAAGGTAATGGGCGGTGAGGGTGTTCTATAGGGATTTCAAACAGAAGGCCCCTCCGGTCCTTTCGGATACCGGCGCCCGCCGCCCAACCTCAATGAACCACTCAATGGGTGATATGTCAATCATGAAATGAAACCGGGACAAATGGATGAATTGCTGTCCCATCTGCCCGCACACATTTTGGGGTATTTTTTTGGAAAATTGCACACAGGTTTCTGCATCCGGTCTCCTGATAACAGGCTCCAAGGATACAACCCCAGCCCTGGTCCCTTTCAATCAAAAAGATGGCCGAAATACTGAAAAGACGTGTAAGTTTTCCCTGTGGTTGTAGAAAAATTATAATTGCAAAAAAGATTCTGGATTTTTCCTTGCATTCTGATTCTCAGTGTCATATTGAAAGAGAACTCCTATCTATCATCTAAGGGAGATCGATATGAAAAAAATGCTCAATCATAAGAGCTTATATTCAGTTGTCTTTTTTCTGTTCATACTTTTCCCCAATCCCGTAAATCCCGATATTTATAGATATGTTGACGAAGATGGAATCATCCACTATACAAATGTGCCTCCGAGTTTTGAATATGAACCAATAGAAAATCCTAAAAACAAAAAATCTTTGGAGAATATTGGACCAAATGAACCCGTAGACAAAAATCAGATTCTGATAACAGGTTCAGCTTTCTTCATTACAACAGATGGTTATGCTTTAACATGCCACCATGTTATTCAAAATGCTTCCAAAATCGAAATATTCGTGGGTGACAAAACTTATCCGGCTTTCTTGGTTATGGAAGATCCTAACAATGACCTTGCAGTCCTGAAGATCAACGGCTCATTCCCGGCACTGGCTTTCTCTCCCCACAGATCAGCAAAGATGGGCCAGGATGTTTTCACCGTTGGATACCCAAACCCGGCCTTGCAGGGAATAGCCGCAAAATACACCAAAGGGACGGTCAGCAGCCTAACAGGATTCCAGGATGACCTGAGGCTTTATCAAATCAGCGTCCCAATCCAACCGGGTAATTCAGGCGGCGCGTTGCTGGATGAATACGGAAACATCCTTGGGGTTGTCATAGCTATGCTGAGTGCTAAAAAGACTTTTGAGATATCCGGCAGCCTCCCACAGAACGTCAATTATGCCGTCAAGAGCCTGTATGCACAGGCGATGATAGATACGTTGCCGGAAGTGGCGGGGAAACTAGTTTCACCGTCAAGAAACAGATCCAATGCTATTGAGTCGGCTCAGGACAGCACGGTGATGGTGGTTTGTTATAATTAACGCAAATATTTTCTGGAGAGAGATATGAAAAAAGTGGTTTTTATCGTTTTAATTGTCCTTGTTCCTTCAATTGTTTTGGCAGAAGGATTAAGTTTCAGCCAAAAAAGACAACTCAAAGATGCAGGGTATAGCCGCTCTGACATCCGGAAAATTGAAAGGGGTCAG